>JAGKQJ010000138.1 GCA_017898095.1 Bacillaceae bacterium Marseille-Q3522
GTGTATGTGCATGCAACTCTCCTTCAAGATCATGTTGTTTAATAAGAAGCAGCAAATGAGGCTCTTCTTTAATAGAATGAATGAATTCCGGAAAATCAATTCCGGAAGTCAGTGCATATCGTTCACGATCATTTAAATGAATGTAAATAAGACCATGGCTGTTATTCGTCATTTTCAATCGCAAAAACCTCCGAACATTTTTCACTCTATAGTATTATACGAAATGAACGCCCAAAAAGTTTCTCATTTACGAATTTTCCCTGTTTTTTATTTTTGATAAAAAACAAATACAAATTCATCGTATATCTGATCCATTCATTTTTCGCAGATTATTATTCTTTTTCAGAAGAAAATAAATATGTTTTATGATGGAACTTGATACTGAAAATAATTCCCATTGCCAGCATCGTTCCCATTAATGAGCTGCCCCCGTAACTAATAAACGGCAGAGGGATACCGGTGATTGGCAGCAATTGAATCGACATTCCGATATTTTCCACTACATGGAAAGTGATCATACTGATGATTCCTGCGCATACATAAGCACAGTAAGGTTCCTTCGTTTCGAGTGCAAGTTTTATTAAATGGTATATTAAAAAGAAAAACAAACAGATCACAAAGCTCGCACCAATAAAACCATATTCTTCTCCGATAACAGAAAAAATAAAATCGGTATGCTGCTCCGGAACAAATACTTCCTTTCCATTAAAGCCTTTCCCGGTAAGCTCTCCGGAGCCGATCGCGGTCATTGCCTGAACAAGATTGTAACCGTCATATTGAGGGTTCGTCGGATCAAGCCACGTATAAATTCGGTTGAACTTATACCTCTCCACGCCTAAAACTTCTCTTAAAAATTCCGGATGATAGATAACAAGCCAAAGGATACCCCCGCCAGTCACAGAGATCGTCGAAAATACAGGAACGATAATTTTCCAGGTTATACCAGAAACCAATACCATTCCGGAAAAAATCGCAATGAATACAAGCGATGTACCTAAATCAGGCTGCAACATAACAAATGCAAATGGAACAAAAGTAATCACACTTATTTTTATTAACAGCCAAAAGTCTGATTTAACTGTTTTAAGAACAAATTTTTCATGATGACTGACAATTGTCCGGCTTGTCATTAATACCAAAAACGTTTTCATAAATTCCGCAGGCTGCAGCGACCCAACTCCGGGAATATCATACCAGCTTTTTGGATAATCCCTGGTTAATAAAAATTCCGGTGCAACTAAAATAAACGCAAGCAGGACAAGCCCGATACCATATAAAATAATGGAAAGCTTTTGATACTGCTCAGGGTCAAAATACATCGCAACAGCAATAATGATTGCTCCGGCAACGTAATATACAGCCTGTTGAACGGCAAAATTCGTAGCAACGTCATCAGATGTTTGAGCGCTTGATATAGCTGTAATACTAACGAGAAAAAAGAGAAAAAGAAGCAAACAAAGGCTCCAATCAAATCTTTCCCCTACTTTTTTTTGTTTGATCATCTATAAACTCACAGAGAATCCCCTCACCCTAAAAGCAAAGCTGATGAGGAAGGAGTGCCTATTATTGCATGAAAAAATACTTCCCTGTGACTTCCTCCTTTTTGGTGAAATTTTCAATCAGATCTTTATTTGTAAATGGAGTAAACCGATTAAATTTGAAGAATAGCTTCATACATTACTTTATCATATTCCCTGTTATTCAAGAAACGAAATGTGGAAACATTAGGACACAAAACAATCACCGCTATCCATATTTTGCAGATGTCTTTAACCGGGAAGATATGATAAAATAATAATTTGTTACACACAGTTCTTTTGTAAAAATAAGTATGCTTCATCGGCAGAGATTACCTTTTTAAAAAACCCTTCCTGCCCAGACATCATCACTCGGTTCAGCAAAAAAAAGAACGAAACTTATCGATTTTAGAGAACGTCTATATATATATGAAAATGCAAAGAAGAAATTAGGTGCATAATGTGAGAAAAACAAATAAAGCATTTGACCGTTTTGATTGGAGTTTAACGCTGCTGCTCTGTTTATTTTTTATTGTCAGTTGTGTTGCGATATATAGCGGGCAAACGACCGCTAAAATTCCCGATAATTATTTATTAAAACAAATTATTTTTTACGGTGCAGGATTTATCATTATCGCTGTTGTCATGTTTTTTGATCATGAACAAATTAAAAAACTGTCTTGGTTCCTTTATGGATTTGGCATGCTATTATTATTGATCTTATTCTTTGCCCCGGTAACAGATATTACCCCGATCATTAACGGGGCACAAAGCTGGTTTGTTATTCCGGGTTTCGGGACTTTACAGCCATCTGAATTTATGAAAGTGTTTCTTATTCTTGCTTTAAGTAAAGTTTTATCCGACCACAATGAAAAAACGGAAATAAAAACAATTAAGACAGATTTATTTTTATTAGTAAAAATCGGAGGAATAACTGCGCTTCCTTTAGGTTTTGTCTTGAAGCAAAACGATTTAGGAACTTCACTTGTGTATATTGCGATTACAGCAGGAATTATCCTGGTTTCAGGAATAACTTGGAAGATCATTATTCCTCTTTTCACTGGTGGTATAAGCCTTGCAGGCACTGTTCTTTACTTCGTTGTTTGGGCGCCGGATCTTTTAGAAAAATACTTAAAAGTACAGGGCTATCAGTTTAACCGTATTTACACTTGGCTAGATCCGGAAAATAGTAATAGCGATGCCGCCTATCAGCTTCTTAATTCCTTAAAAGGGATCGGTTCCGGTATTTTAACGGGAAAAGGAATAGGCGAAAGACAAGTCCATGTCCCGGAAGCACATACCGATTTTATTTTTAGTGTGATAGGGGAGGAATATGGTTTTTTTGGCGGCAGTATCGTTATCAGCTTGTTCTTCCTGTTGATCTACCATATAACAAAAACAGCGTTAGATACGAATAATCCTTTTAATTCTTATATATGTGTCGGTATTATCAGTATGATTACGTTCCATGTATTTCAAAACATCGGGATGACAATCCAATTATTACCTATAACCGGTATCCCGCTGCCGTTTATTAGTTCCGGAGGCAGTTCATTATTAGGAAATATGTTTGCCATGGGACTAATATACAGCATCAGATTCCATCATAAAACATATATGTTCGCTTCCAAATCAGAGTAAACCGGCAAATGTGGTGAAATGGCATCTTTTTTCAGAGAGAGATTGTAGTGAATAAGATTGAAACAATATACAAACGGTAGAAATATAGGATTGTTAGGAATCGGAAAGCCTCCGGTTCCTTTTTTTTTACATACTAAACACACATGACCCGTTGGGGTCACAAACTACGGATGAAAATATTATTTTCATATCAAATATATCCGTGTTCGAAAAGTAATTACCGAACCTTATTGGAAAAGTCAGCTTTTCTAACTATCACTGTGCCTATTTTCAAAAAAGTGAACTCGTTTCAGTAAACGGAAAACTAGGGGAATCAGGTGGAGACTCTACTCCACCTGATTGGGAAATCCCACCTGCGCTTCGCTTAGAGGTGGAAGTCTTAACCCTTAAAAACATTCAAAGATAAAGAGATAGCAAATTTGTTTAAAAATCCTTAAAATGAAAGATATCAAGCAACGGTTCGAAAGCAATGATCAATTACATTTGGGGGACTCTAATGAAACGATTTTATCTCATCCTTATTGCATTTTTTTCTATCCTTTTAACAGCTTGCGGCACTGCATCTTCAGATTCTGAAAAAGAAGAAGAACTGGTTATTTCAGCAGCAGCAAGTTTAAAAAATGTCTTAACGGAAATAGCTTCCATTTATAAAGAGGATACGTTGCGCTTTAATTTCGGTGCTTCCGGAGCCCTGCAGCAGCAAATATCACAAGGAGCTCCGGCTGATCTTTTTTTCTCAGCTGCTGAAGATAAATTTCAACAATTAGTTGATGAAGGGGTCATTAACGCCAATGAAGGATCTCCTTTGTTACGAAACGAACTTGTCCTGATTCAAGCGAAAAACAGCACATTTCAACTGTCAGGGATTGCGGATCTCACAAATGAAGAAGTAAAGAAATTATCGATCGGTACGCCGGAGGCAGTTCCTGCAGGTAAATATGCGCAACAAAGTCTGGAAGCTCTGAATGTGTGGGAAAATGTCCATGCAAAAATCGTTTTTGCAAAGGACGTAAGACAAGTATTAAATTATGTAGAAACAGAAAGCGTAGACGCCGGGCTAGTATATAAAACGGATGCACTTTCCTCAACTAAAGTAAGAGTTGCCGCAGTAGTGTCGCCTGCAACACATGATCCGATTATTTATCCGGCAGGAGTGATAAAAACTTCTTCCCATCGGGAACAAGCGCTCGCCTTTTATCATTTCCTACAGTCTGAAAAAGCGCGAATAATATTTGAGAAATATGGATTTACATCCGTGGAAAGCCAATGATAAATTCTTATGAATTCTGGCAGCCTTTATTACTCTCCCTTAAAGTAGCAGCTGCAGCACTTGTCATTGTTATGATCCTCGGCACAGGCATTGCCTGGATTATGCGCAATGCCGCCTTTCGCGGGAAAACCTTATTAGAAACAGTTTTTCTCATACCAATCGTTTTACCTCCGACTGTTATTGGCTTTATGTTGATTTATTTATTCGGTAGGAACGGTTTATTCGGAAAAATTATGGAGCTGTTGTTTCAGCACTCTTTATTATTTACATGGTGGGCGGCAGTCATTGCTGCTGTAACAGTGTCTTTTCCTCTAATGTACCAGGCTGCTAAAACGGGATTTGAAGCGGTGGATAAAGAAATAGAAGATGCAGCGAAAGTAGACGGAGCCAACGGTTGGAAAGTATTTTTCTACATTACCCTTCCCCTTAGTCTGCGGGCGATTTTAGCAGGGATTATTGTCAGCTTTGCCCGTGCTCTCGGTGAATTTGGCGCCACACTGATGTTTGCCGGAAATATTCCGGGAAAGACGCAAACCGTGCCAACCGCCATTTATGTTGCAATGGAGTCCGGACAAATGTCATTGGCATGGGCGTGGGTCGGGATCATGATTCTCCTTTCCTTTCTCATGATCTGGCTAACGTCACTATTTAAGTGAACACGTTTCGTTATACCAAACATCCATGACCCGCCGGAGTCATAAACTGCGGATGAAAATATTATTTCCATATCAAAATAACGGGGAATCAAACGAGAATTCTATTTCATCTGAATGAAAAGTCCCTGCTGCACTTCTCATAGCGCCGGGTTTTTATATTATTTAATAGTGCTTTTAAATGTAGCGAGATATGCGTTTTTAAAAGGAGGGAAACCTCGTCTTAAAGACATTTCCGCGATAACAGCCGATTGAGAATTTCAGTAGGAAAAACACTTTATTTATAATTATTATTATTTAAAATAAATTATAATTTAATATTGATTTTAATATAATATTTGCTATAATATGAATATACGTTATTTAAGGAGGAATTTTAGATGAAAATACAAGCTGCATTAAATGTTCAAATTGCGAATTGGAGTGTTCTCTACACAAAGTTGCATCGTTTCCACTGGTATGTAAAAGGATCTCTGTTCTTTACCCTTCACGAAAAATTTGAAGAGTTTTATGATGAAGCCGGTCTCGCAGTCGACGAACTTGCAGAACGTCTTCTAGCTATTGGCGGCGAGCCAGTCTCCACAATGAAAGAATATCTTGAACTGGCAACGATAAAAGAAACTGTGAACGAAACAAAAGCCAAAGAAATGGTACAAACACTTTTACAGGATTATCTAACGATCACGGAAGAACTAAAAGAATTAGCTTCGCTTTCTGACGCGGAAGATGATACGATCACCAATGATTTAGCCACTGATTTAATTGATAAAATCGCGGCACATACCTGGATGTTAAAAGCTTATCTAGGTGAATAATACTATACTTACAGACGAAGAGGCAGTGATGAATCTCACTGCCTCTTGCTATTTTGTATGAAGTTGAAGTGACACAGCGGTTTCAGATTCATGTTAAGGTCTCCGCTTATCATTAATCGCAGATTAATACCCCCTGAGCCTAACCTATTTTTTCTTATTTTCGATGCATCTTAAATTCCAAAAATAAATCATTATAGTACGCCAGCATTTTCGGGCCAAGATTTTCGTACACTTCATAGTTCTCCGTCATCTCATTTGTTGGATAAAATCTTTTATCATTGACAATCGCTTCATCCATAAAGGTAAGCGCCTGTTCATTTGGCGTTGAATAACCTACATAGGTTGTGTTTTGCGCAGCGACCTCCGGATCAAGTAAAAAATTAATAAACTTATGGGCTCCTTCAACATTTTTTGCCGTCTTTGGAATGACAAGATTATCTGTCCAAATGTTTGATCCGTCCTCCGGGAGAACATATTCAATTTCATCATTTCCCCACATAATTTCTTGCGCCGACCCTGACCACACAACACCGATTAACGCTTCTTCTGTCTCAATCATCATTTTGATTTCGTCGCCGACAATTGCTTTAATGTTTGGCGTTAATTGTTCTAATTTTTGTTTTGCTTCCTGTAAATGTTCAGGGTTTTTATCATTCAGCGAGTACCCAAGACTGTTTAAGCCCATTCCGATTACTTCTCTTGCCCCGTCAACAAGCATGATTTGATTACGTAAATCTTCATCCCACAAATCGTTCCAACCCGTTATTTTTTTTCCGCCAAGTTGGCTTGGATTATAGACAATACCGACCGTTCCCCAAAAATAAGGCACTGAATATTGATTCTCGGGATCAAACGGCATGTCGATAAAGCGGTCATCAATCGCATTCAGATTCGGCAATTTGTTATGATCAATTGGAATCAGTAAATCCTCTTTGATCATTTTATCAACCGTATATTCGGAAGGAACGGCAATATCATAAGACGTTCCCCCCTGCTCGATTTTCGTCAGCATCGCTTCATTTGAATCGAAGGTTTCATATACGACTTTGATGCCCGTTTCTTTTTCAAACCGTGTTATCAATTCAGGGTCGATATAATCTCCCCAGTTAAATACCGTTAATGTATTGCCGCTCGTATAACCTTGAGACGCGTTCAATTTTGCAACCAGCGCCATTATCCCAAAACTCACCAGAAAAATAATGACGAACAGTGTCACAAGCTTTTTCATTTTCTTGCCCCCATTCCATTCGGACGATTCAATCTTTGCGTTATAAAATAATAGCCGACAACAAGTAGCATTGTAAAAATAAACAGCAAAGTTGACAAGGCATTGATATTTAAGGATACTCCGCGTCGCGCTAAAGAATAGATTTCGACTGAGAGCGTTGTAAACCCGTTACCGGTAACAAAAAAAGTAACGGCAAAATCATCTAACGAATACGTTAATGCCATAAAAAAGCCAGCGAAAATTCCCGGGGAAATATACGGTAAAATCACTTTTGACAAAACGTTCCATCTGCTTGCTCCAAGATCCAACGCAGCGTCCATTAATGTCGGACTCATCTCCTGCAGTTTCGGCAGAACCATAAGAACGACAATCGGAATGGAAAAAGCAATGTGGGATAACAGTACAGAAGTAAATCCTAATTTTATGCCAATCATCGTAAACATAATCAAAAAGGAAGCACCGATGATAACATCCGGACTGACGATTAACACATTATTTAACGAAAGCAGCGTGTTTTTCGTCCGTCTTCTTTTGACAAAGCGGATCGCTAAAGCTCCCATTACCCCGACGATTGTTGAAATAGCTGCAGATAGCAGTGCAATCATCGCCGTATTTAGGACGATTATTAATAGTCGTGTGTCCTGGAACAATTCTTTATACCAATCAAGAGTAAAGCTGTGAAAACTGTGCATCGTGCCGCCGCTATTAAAAGAATAGAACATTAAATAGAAGATTGGAGCATAAAGAATGAGAAAGACGATCCATAAATAAACGTATGAAAATTTTTTCATTTTCTTATATCCCCCGCTTCCGGGTGCCGGTTAAAATCATAATAAGCACCATAGCAATAATAAGGAACACGGCAATGGTTGAACCCATTCCCCAGTTTTGTGTTACGAGAAAATGCTGCTCAATGGCGGTTCCAAGGGTAATCACACGATTGCCGGCAATCAAACGTGTTAACATAAACAAGGAAAGTGCCGGAATAAAAACGGCTTGGCAGCCTGACTTCACGCCATCTAACGTCAACGGAAACACAACACGACGAAATGTTGTCCATTTAGAAGCCCCCAGATCCTTCGCTGCATCTATATAGGATGGATTTAACTCATTGAGTGCATTAAAAACCGGAAGTATCAAAAATGGAATAAAAATATAAACAGACACAAAAATAAAACTAAAATCTGTAAACAAAATCTGTTTTGCCCCGATTCCAAGCAATTCAAAAAATTGATTTGTCGGCCCGTACATCCCAAAAATACCAAAAAAAGCATACGCTTTTAATAGTAAATTGATCCATGATGGTAAAATAATCAGCAACAGCCACAACTGCTTATGCTTTGTCTTCGTTAAAAGAAACGCCGTCGGATAGGCAACAAGCAAAGAAAAAGCAGTGATGAGAAACGCATACCAAAATGAACCAAGCGTCATTTTTAAGTATACGGGTGTGAAAAATTTCGCATAATTGGCAAACGTAAATTGGCCTTCAATATCAAAAAAAGAATAATATAACACTAGTAAAATAGGTATTACTACAAACAGACCGATCCAAAGAACATATGGTATTAAATACAAATTCCGTGTTTTCATTGAATTATTCATCTTTATCCCTCTTGGTACGCTTCCAAGCGTTTGTCAAATTCTTCTTCCGTTTCCCCGAGCCGCATTACGTGAATCGCCTCCGGATCAAAGTAAAGTCCGATTTCCGCTCCTACTGTCGCTTTTTTCGTTGAGTGTACCAGCCATTCGTTTCCTGCCTGGTCATAGCAGCAAATTTCATAATGGACACCGCGGAAAAGCTGTGAATCCACCTTTACTTTTAATTTCCCGTTTTCAACGCTGGTAATTTGCAAATCCTCCGGACGGAGCACGACTTCAACTTCTTCGTTTTCATGGAAGCCGCCATCGACACAGTCAAAGGTCCCGCCGACAAATGCTACCCGGAAATCGGCAAGCATTTTCCCTGACACAATATTCGATTCGCCGATAAAATCAGCGACAAAACGGTTGATCGGCTCATCATAAATATCCGTAGGTGTCCCGCTCTGTTCTATTTTTCCGTTATTGATGACAAAAATTTCATCAGACATTGCCAGTGCCTCTTCCTGGTCATGCGTCACAAAAATAAACGTAATCCCGAGCCGGCGCTGCAGTTCACGTAATTCGTACTGCATTTCCGTGCGCAGCTTCAAATCCAGCGCAGACAGCGGCTCATCCAAAAGAATTACTTCCGGTTCATTGACAATCGCCCGTGCAATTGCTACCCTTTGCTTCTGGCCGCCTGACATTTCATGGATTTCCCTGTTTTCATATCCTTCCAAGTTGACAAAACGAAGTGCTTCTTTTACTTTGGCCTCTACTTCACCACTTTTTAGTTTCTTAATTCTTAAACCAAATGCGACATTTTCAAATACATTCAAGTGCGGAAATAAGGCATAATCCTGAAACACCGTATTCACTTGTCTGCGATTGGCCGGAACTTGATTAATCGTCTTACCGTTAAAAAAAATATTACCCTCTGTCGGTTCGATAAACCCGGCAATTAATCGCAAAATTGTTGTTTTCCCGCAGCCAGAAGGACCAAGCAATGTATAAAATTTTCCTTTCTCAATTTCAAAATTTACGTGATCTAATACCGGTTGATCCTCGTCATATTGTTTTGTTACACTCTCAAAACGGATGATCGTATCAGCCATACCAATCCCTTCTTTCTATAATCTTTTTGTGTATTGACATAATTTAATCATGAATAGCGAAACAGAGTTTATAAATACGATTCGGTGACAACAAGGAGCAATTCAGCCTCTTCATTACTTTCATTAAAAATTTGATGCTCCTCCGTTGCCTGAAAATAAATCGACTCTTTTGCCTGAGCATAATAGATCTTCCTGCCTAAGCGAACACTGACACGTCCTTTTAAGACATAGGCAAAAGTTTCGGAAAGTGACGGTTCAAACGTTTTAAATTCGCCTTTATCTTGCAGCTTTAAAATGACCGGTTCCATTTCTTTTTCATTTGACTCCGGAACGAGCCATTTTATTTCGTAGAGCCGTTCCTCATCTATAAACCAGGTCTGATCCGTTTCTCCGTAGACCACCTTTTGGCAGTGCTCTTCTTCATTAAAAAATTCTTTGGGGCTGCAGCCAAGCACTTCTAAAATGCTAAAAAAGGTTTCTAATGACGGAGAGCTCAAATCTCGTTCTAACTGTGAGATATACCCCTTGCTTAAATCCGTTCTTTCTCCTAACTCTTCCTGAGTAAGTCCTTTTGAAATCCGTAAATTTTTTATTTTTTTGCCAATCCGCTTCATAAACTTCCCACCTTGTTTGATATATGTAAACTTGAAGG
>JAGKQJ010000139.1 GCA_017898095.1 Bacillaceae bacterium Marseille-Q3522
GTGTACATCATGGTCATACTGGTGAATTACCTCTTTTTATCTATAAAGCACATCCTTTTTTCTCAATGTACTTCGTTAATACATCTATAGCCACTCCGATTGCAGCTTCATTTGGATTTAATTTTCCATGGTGCAAGCCGTAAGCGGAGTCTACTCCTAACCAGAACATGAAACCGGGAATCTCTTTTAACATAAAGCCAAAGTCTTCCCCCGTCATCGCTTCACGGCATTCAACAATAGATGCTTCACTATTTTTATTCACAAACTCAATAAATTCTTTTGTTAAAACGGGCTCATTATCTACTTGATGATACATGCTTCCATAATCGATTGCCGCCTTACATTCATAACCTGTTTCTATTCCGTGAACGAATGCTTCAATTCTGTGTTTTACCTTTTGCATCGAGGAAACAGATAATGTTCGTATTGTCCCTTCAAGCCTCGCTTTTTCGGCAATACTGTTTTGTACGGTACCACTGGTGATTTTACCTACCGTGATCACCGCACTGTCAAGAGGGTCAACATTTCTAGCGACAATCGATTGCAGCTGGGTCACAAATGCACAAGCTGCGACTAACGTATCATTTGCCAGATGAGGATAAGCAGCATGTCCGCCCTTGCCGGTAAAATC
The DNA here is from genome assembly GCA_017898095.1 of Bacillaceae bacterium Marseille-Q3522. Lineage (GTDB taxonomy): Bacteria > Bacillota > Bacilli > Bacillales > Cytobacillaceae > JAGKQJ01. The sequence goes on from JAGKQJ010000139.1 coordinate 632, forward strand.
AATGAAAAGCTCCGATGTATTTGCAAATAACAATCCTTCTTTTATCGCAATCGTTCCTACAGGGTATTCCGGCGCAATATGCAGGGCGCAAATTATATCCGGCTTCCATTCCTGCATAATATCTGAATGCAACATCGCTTCCGCTCCGCCCGGACCCTCTTCAGCCGGCTGAAAAATAAATAACAGATCGTCGGCAATTGCATGCTCCACAAAGTAAGTCAAAACTCCAAGAGCTATCGCCATATGCATATCATGCCCGCACGCATGCATAGTATCTTGATGACGGGAACGATAAGGCAGATTCGTTTCTTCTACAATCGGCAAGCCGTCAATATCGGTACGGTACCCGATTAATTTAACCGGATTTGTTCCTGCGATTTTTACAAATATACCCGTTCTCCAAGTTTTTATCGTTAACCTATCCTGAGGCAGCGTATCTAAATAATCTAATAAATATGCCTGTGTCTTAAATTCATGATAACCAAGTTCCGGTATTTGATGCAAATCCCGCCTGATTTTCACAAAAGTATTGGCATCAAAATTCATCCTTGACTCCCCCTTTTAATTATTTGTGCTTATACAACATTCTAGTACTTCCGTTTTAACTTACAAAGTACATTCGTAAGCTTGATTTTAAGTGAATAAAGCAAATCTTAATCTGCGATAAAAGGAGAAAAGCCCACTCCTGTTCTAAAAAGAGGGGCTTGTTGATTTTATTGTATATAAAGCTAAACAGGTGTAATCGTACAACTGATTGCTTATAATTGCCGCAGTTCTTGTTTTATTTCCGTTTTTGCCTTCGTTTTCTCATCAATTTTTTTTATTACTTTTGCCGGCGTTCCTGCAACAACAGTATATGGAGGCACATCTTCAATTACGACTGCTCCGGCAGCAACAACTGCTCCTTTTCCGACTGTCACACCTTCTAGAACGACCGTATTGGCACCAAGCACGACATCATCTTCAATTACAACCGGTTTTGCAGAAGGCGGTTCAATTACTCCCGCAAGAACGGAACCGGCTCCAATATGACAGTTCTTCCCTACAGTAGCCCTACCGCCGAGAACAGCATTCATATCAATCATCGAGCCTTCTCCAACGACAGAACCGATATTTATTACTGCTCCCATCATAATAACTGCGTTATCTCCGATTTCTACTTGATCACGGATAATAGCTCCCGGTTCAATTCTCGCTTTAACACCTTTCAGATCTAATAGCGGAATCGCAGAGTTGCGGCGATCATTTTCGACCACAAAATCTGTAATTTTCTCGCTATTTTTTTGTATAACCTCTTGTAATTCTATCCACTCACCAAAAACAACACCTGATTCTCCCGTAATGAAGGTTTTTGCCTGGCTGCCGAAATCGATCCCGGCCAGATCTCCTTTTACATACACTTTTACCGGAGTAGCTTTTTTACTATTTTGAATAAAAGAAATAATTTCATGCGCATCAATCATACTCATTCTTACATCCTCCTGTTCTTTCCAGCTGCATTTCACATTAGCTAGCATTACTTTAACAAACAAAAGAACTGAAAACAAGAAAAAAATAGCTGATGTATTAATACCGGCACTTCTATGATCCATTTACATCTTTACATTCAGTTATGTAATATGCTCTTTCACCACACTGACAAATGCCTGAACCTGTTTTAATTGAAACGAAGATTCATATCCGAGCAGCCAAGTATCTCTGTACATTTGCTGCTGATGTTCATCTAACAACGGAATTTTCATCACATTTTTATCCGCACCATGAAGGGTAATATCAGGTAAAATAGCATAGCCGACACCGCTGAAAGCCATCTGCTTGCAAGTTTCTATTTGATCGACAATAACAGTTCTTGAAGGAGGTACCTGAAAATTGCGATGCCACCAATTTTGAATCTCCTGGTAATAATTCGAATCACTTTTAAATTGAATAAACGGGCGATCTGTTTCCAAAACTTGTTCAGGACTGGAAATGATCGTATCCACTAAGTATAAGTTATCTTTAAACAAATGCATTTTCACGCCTTTCCAGTCCGGAGTACCGCGAATAATGCCGATATGGATATGATCCTCATACAATGTTCTCAATATTTCACTGCTCCAGCCTGTTACAAGTGAAATCTTTGCCTGCGGATAGCGGTGGATATAAGTTTTTAATACTTGCGGCAGCCAATTCTGCCCTACAATCGACGCAACAGCGATTTTTAATGTGCCATAAACCTCACCGGCCATAGCATGGATCTTTTCCCGTACCTTTTCTTCCTTCCTTATAATCTCACCGGCCATTTTAACGACAATTTCACCTGCAGGAGTTAATGTGAGACCTTTTTGCGAACGGATAAATAACCCAGTTCCCCATTCTTTCTCTATATTATGCAGCCGTTGTGATAAAGCCGGCTGCGAAACAAACAATCGCTCCGCAGCTTTCCGCATATTCATTTCTGAGGCAAGTACTGTTAATAATTGATAATCCGACAAACCAGCCATAAATAATTCCTCACGTTTTTTTTGATCTTGGTAAAAAAAAGACAAGCAAAAAACTAACAATTGCGGATAAAAATACAGCAAGATAGACAAAATGAAGCGAATAGGTTAAGCCTCCCTGTAAAAGCAGTTTGACTTGTCCCGTCAAGCCATTACGAGAATTTTCATCAAGCAACATATTCGCGGAATCTACTGTAAAATGCTGTCCCTCCTGCACCTTATCCTTCATATAAAGTAAAAATTGATTATTAAGCAAGCTTCCTAAAAAAGCAGCGCCAACCGTATTCCCTAAATTTCTCATGAACATATTTGCAGCAGTGGCAACCCCTCTTTGCTGCCAAGTTACGCTATTTTGAATCAAGACAATAAAGGCGGTCCCGGTCAAACCCATCCCAACACCGATGAAAAAGGAGCCTGCGACCGCTAAAAGCGGACCGGAATCCGCTGAAAGCACAACAAAAAGAATACTTCCAAATAGAAGCGATAAACCGCCGAGAAGCGCGGTGTTTCGATATCCTATTTTTAACAGAATCCTTCCTGCAATTGTCGAAGCAATTGGCCAGCCAATTGACATTGAGGTTAAGGTAAAACCGGCAACGATGGTTGATTGTTCCATCACTCCCTGCACAAAAGCAGGTAAATAACTGGAAATACCGATGAGCATCACTCCGGTAGTAAGGGAAGCGATATTCGCTATAAAAATAGAACGATTTTTCCAAATGGAAAAAGGCATCATCGGTTCTTTCGCTTTTTTTTCCTGAAAAATAAACAAAAGGAAAGTGCAAACACTTATTAGCAGTAATCCGATTGCAGGTAAAGACATCCAAGACCAGCGTGTGCCTCCTTCGACTAGTAAATACATAAAACTGCTAATCGAAACGGTGATAAAAAATGTACCTGCGTAATCAATTTTGTGCTTTTTCTTTTCGACTTTTTCAAACAAAAACAACCATATACCAATTAATGATAAAATTCCTAATGGAATATTGATCCAAAACACAAACGGCCAGCTTATATATTCGACAATCAGTCCGCCGAGAGCCGGTCCGACAATTGCAGATATTCCCCAGACACTGGCTAAATATCCTTGGATTTTCGCCCGTTCTTCTACCGAATAAATGTCGCCAACGATCGTGGTAGAAATCGGGATGACAGCACCGGCACCTAATCCTTGAATAAGGCGGAAAACGACGAGCATCTTCATCGAATTAGCAAATCCGCATAAGAGCGAACCGATTAAAAAAACGAGTACACCTATCGTTAGGATTGGTTTTCTCCCAAATAAATCAGCTAATTTTCCATAAATTAACACAGTAACAGTATTCATCAGCAGATAAGCCGAGAAAATCCAGCTATACAAGGAGAATTCTCCCAAATCTGCGACAATTGCCGGCATTGCAGTTGAAATAATTGTAGCTTCAATCGCCCCCATAAACGTTGCCAGCATGATCGATACCAGCACCAGCGGACGATTTGTGCCCTGTTTATTCTTCTGCACAGCAAAAGTATGTCCCATATTCATTTCCTACTTTCATAAGTGCACATTTTATCAAGGAATAAGCTCCCTAGCAGCGGGAGCTATTGATTATTAACACTCGTAACCTGTTTGTGTAAATGCTTTAATATGGATCTTCTTGTTAAAATGCCCTCAAAAAAACCTTCATTATTCTCAACACATAAAAAAGGGTGATTAACGAGTGCCTCAATCGAAGAAATTACAGAGTCGTTGACGTTAATACGCGGAACTTCCCGGTTCATCACTTCTTCCACACGCATTTGTTCAAGTTTCTCAAATTCAATACGCTGTAAACCGAGAATAGATTCCATAATGATCGGAGTGCTAATCAAACCATGAAGCTTATAATACGGGTCAAGAACAGGAATTGCAGTATACCCGCTTTTCGTTAATACTAATAATGCGTGCTCCAGGTTATTTCCTATTTGCACATGAGCCACTTGTTCTGATGAAATCATAAGATCAGCGATATTAAACTGCAGAAAATCTTCACTTGATAAACTGATCATCATTGATAACTCCTCGAGTTGAAATATGAGTCCCCTCCATTTTAACATAGCTTCTTGAAAACTGCTTCTAAAAACAATAATACGATCAGGCAGTCTTTAGCCTTTTTTCAAGACGATTTAAGATTAATTCTGCGGTAAACGTTAAAAGCAGATAAATAAAGGCTGCAGATAAATATGCGGTCCAAACATCAGTATATTGCGCACTCATCGCCCTTCCCCAATACATAAGCTCTTCTACTGCGATAATGGCAACAAGGGAAGAATCTTTTATTAAGACGATAAATTCATTGCCGAGAGGAGGAATCATTCGTTTGAAAGCCTGCGGCAAGATGATAAAGCGCATTGTTTGCAAACGGCTCATTCCAAGTGAATAAGCTCCTTCAAACTGGCCTTTGTCAATCGATTGGATCCCGGCACGAAAAATTTCCGCAACATATGCAGCTGAATTTAAAGACAAACTAATAATCGCTGCTAATAAGCCATTCGTCTGTCCTGTAATAGTTGGAACAACGGCAAAATGAATCAGAAGTATTTGCACTAATAACGGAGTACCGCGAAAAAATGTCACATAAATTTTTAACGGAATGGACAGCCAGATTTTTGACATTTTGCCAATACCAATTAACAGCCCTAAAACTGTCCCAAAAAATACACCCATAAGCGAGAGTACAATCGTTAATAAAGCACCTTGAAAAAAGAACGGAGCGTACTCTACTAAAATATCAAATCGAATATTCACACATGAACCTCCTATAAAAAAGATAATCAGGTGAAGACCTCTCCACCTGATTGAACATTACATTTATTGCTCTGCTTTTAATTTTTCGATATCAGGTTCTACGCCAAACCATTCTTCATAAAGATCTGCATATGTTCCATTATCATACACCGCATTAATTGCATCATTAAATTTCGCAACAAGCTCGCTGCCTTTCGGGAACATTAGGCCGTAATATTCTGCAGCAAAATTTTCCGTATCTTCAATAACTTTAAAATTAGCATCCGGATTATTTTTTGCGTATTCTTCTACAACTGTATTATCTGCAACAACAGCATCCGCGCCATTTTGCTGTAATTGCATAATAGCAAGCATCGTATTTTCAAACATTTTGATATTTGGATTATTTGCCCCTAAAATAGCTTCCACGGCTTCCTGCCCCGTTGTCCCGGTTTGTACGGCGACAGTTTTACCCTCTAAATCAGCCGCACTTTTGATGTCACTATCTTCGGGTACTAATATTTTATTTGTTGATAAGTAGTAAGGGACGGAAAAATCATTATCTTTTTTTCGGTCATCAGTGATGGTGATGGCGGAAACAGCCAGATCAGCTGTCTTATTGCCGATTTCGGCAAACACTGCTTCCCAACCGACATTTTCGATTTCCGCATTATAGCCCGCTTCCTTCGCTACAGCTTCTAAGAAATCGACATCAAATCCGGTTACTTCTCCTTTATCCATGTACTCAAACGGTGCATAAGCGGCATCAGTTACAACCCGCAGCGTTTCTAATTCGCCTTCTGAACCGCTTTCACCACTGTTTTGCGAATCATTGCCTGTCCCGCATGCAGCTAACAGAAAGACAAGTAAGGTAAGAAAAAACATTATTTTTCGTTTCATTATCAAAATACCCCCAATTTTTAAATTGCCATTATTTTTTTAAAGATTCAGTTTTTTATAAAAAACATTATATACTTGACTTTACAGCAATTCAATAACAATTTATTAAAGTTTATAAGGGAGACACCCGTGAAAGAAAACTTCAAAAAAATGATGTGAGTTTTTTTCATGGGAATGCCCCCCTATAATCTCCTGTTACTGAATTAAATCAAATATCTCAATAGCAATCATATCGATATTATCAAATTGATAATGCAACGGTTTCTCTTTCTCCTGATATACTTCCAAATCAAATATTTCCGTTTTTGGATGATAGGTAACTTGGCATTTTCTTTCTCCATTCACCTCAAAAAAACGCTGTGCCGTTTCTCCGCTTACCGACTGCTCCTGCATAGCCAATAAACGGGTTAATATCCCCTGAAGCTGTGACATACTCTTACTCCTTTCAAAAAAGCATTATTGCTTTCATTTATCGTCATTTTTCACCATTAACAAACTTCATAATAACAGAATAAAGTAACAGGCATTATTGTACAAGCAAAAAAATCCACAAAATAATATTTCAGCGTTCCTGTATCTTAATTTAACAGCATCAACCTTATTGAAAAATATATTTACAATAGTCAGTTCTATTGTTCCCCTTATTTCATGTAACCGCAAAATAGATAATAGCCAATATTAACAAGACAGAAAAGACAAAATACGCCAGAAAAACAGGATTACGCAAAAACGGACTTTCTTGAACATACGCAGGAATCGCACGATCATGTCGTGACCTCGTTTCTTCCGCCGCTTTTTGCCCTCTTGCAAGTGAATACGTGTACAATAGTGATATTAATAATAGTACAATAATGATAATGAAAAAAATACTGAAAACAGACAAAAAAATCAACCCTCCCGGCATTGTGGCCTGCCGTTATTTTTCCACATGGAGAGTTGAACTATACCATTTAATGTTAAAATAATAATCCGTCATGCTCATATAAATATAAATAGGACAAGTCGATAAATAAAAACAGATCTGCATTTAATGGATACGAGAAGGTACGAATCGTCTCTCCATTCTCAATATCACTATAAAGATCAGATAATATCCCCTTTTTATCTGATTGCATCCTGCTAATATTCTCCAAAAAATACGGGCGCCAGCTCCAATTTTTCTCATGGTATTGAGGCTGTAAAATCCATTGTCCATCAGCGTATAATGCATTCGAGGATTTTTGAAAGCCGTCTTCATCACACACATACATGCGAAAAGCGATGCCATCGAGTTCTTTTGTTAAATTCAGCAAAAATATATCATAATCCTGGATCTTGCGATATTTATTAACAAGCTCCTGAATTTTTCCTTGAAACATATCACTCATTTTTTTTAATATTTCCAATTTTTTCTTTTCATGCAGAATAAACTGATGGCATTTTTCACGCAGTTTCTCTTTCAAAACATCCCGGTTGACAAATGCTCTTACCGGCTCTTTTAAATAATACCCTTGATAGTAGCGGCCACCATTTTTCCAGGCAAATTGCAACTGATAGACCATCTCAATATTTTCAAAAAGCAATGTCGCACCAATTTTTCTCGCTAACAAAGATAAAGAATACAATATATCCTGATAAGCCGGAGAAACATTCGTCGACCGCAATGCCAGTAAATCAATTTTCAATATATCCGGTGATAATTGACCGATCCGCTCTAAGTTGCTGCTTTCTTTTCCCAGCTTATCAATCGCAAATTTAATGCCGAATGTTCGATAATAACTTAATAAATGATCTAATTGATCGACAGATGTCTGATGTGTCTGATCGGTAATTTCAATGACAATGCGATGCATGTCAATTCCCTTTTCATGATATTCCATCAATAAAGATAAAAGCTGCTCATCTTCATCAAACAGTAATAAGTCAGCATCGCGATTAACAAATAAGAGAATATCTTCCTCTATAGATAATGCTTTTTCCAGTGCTTTTTTTAATACTGCCTGATCAATTTCCAAACGGTACTCTTCCGGAATACTTTTATCTAGAAAAAGAGAACCAAGACTGTCATAAGAATTTTTATGAAAATATCTTCCTAATATTTCATAGCCAATCACTTTATGTTCATCTGCACTAAAAATAGGCTGAAAAAAAGGAACTACGTTATCTAAATCAGTTAATATATCTAAAGCGTCCATCTGTACCCTCCCGTACGTTGAAGGATTGATAACGAAAAGATTATACCACAATTTAACTGTTCAAGTCATTTGCTACTTACACTTAAAATTGAATAGGGCTTTTGCGGATTGTTTATCACCTTGTCTTTCGGACAGGCGCAAATCGCTCATCTTCCAATAAACTAACTAAGAATAGAGAAGGAGGGACTTTGATGTATCATCATGTTCATTTTCCGTATAGAAATTTACAGAATGAACGGTTTATTGGCTTTGGCTGGCTTCCGTTTTTGACCGGAGGGGTTCTTGGTTTGGCCGCAGCACCATTTTTTTACCGTCCTTATTACTATCCGCCGCCGTACCCTGTTCCCTATCCTGCACCTTATCAGCAGCCTTATTACCCATACAGTCAATATTACGGAACAAACCCGTATATTGGAACAGAAAATATTAATATTTACACAAATTGATTTATTCACTGCTAAATCAGAGATCGGAAGCAAGAGTTCAGAGGTCGAATTAAATCGGTCATCTCACTTCAGATCTCTGTTTTCAAAAAGAGCATGCCCATTCCATCTTCTTTCTTAAAAGCAGGCTCTGTAAGGGAATATGACATAGCCTTTCCTTTTCTCATGATAAGAGTTATAATATAGGTACATGCACCTTGAAGAATGCATTTTTATAACCCCATTTTAGTATATCCAAAGTGGAAATACAGTGATGAAAAGAAAGGAGCAAATAAGTTGAAAGATTATAGGAATGCGAATTCCTCATTAAGCCCAACGGTCGAAAACCTCTCACAAGCGATCTTCACGGTGAATCGTCATGCAAAAACCGCCCCAAATCCAAAGTTTTTATACAATTTGAAGGCTACTGCATTGAAAAAATTGATTAAGGAAGGAAAAGCAAAAAAAATCGGACTTCACTTTTCTGACCATCCAAGATTTAGCCAGCAACAATCAGATGTATTAGTTGTCTGCGGGAAATATTCTTATCATTTGCCTCCCACAAAAAATGATTTTAAACAATTACCTCATTTAGGGAAATTGGATGGCACTATCAGGAATCCAAAATCTTCAATTCCTTTAAAAGAAGCAAAATCATTATTAATTACGTATACCGGCATAAATGAAGATTTTCCTGGTGCTAGACACCATAAGAAAAAATACAATAAACCTGTATTTAAAAAACTGGGAGATAGTTACTTTTCCTAAACATTTGGAGTAAAGACACGGGAAGCGGTGGAATCAGGCATTTACACATCTTCCTGTCTTACTCCCCATTTAAAGTATAAAGAAAAATACGTGAGATGAAGAAACCATTACAAGCTTCTTATCTTTTATTTTTACAAAGCTATTTTATCGATTAGCTGAACAAGATCTTCTATTTCCGGTTTGCTCACTTGCGCATCCGCCCCAACCATTTGCCCTTTATGGCGTAAATCTTCCGTAATTAAAGATGAAAAAATAATAATCGGTATCTTTTTTAATTTTTCATCTGCTTTTATCCGCTTTGTTAAATGA
>JAGKQJ010000013.1 GCA_017898095.1 Bacillaceae bacterium Marseille-Q3522
CTCTTCAACAGTACCTGTAAACCTAAAATCTTCATTCCATTCATCACCAAAGCAACCAGATAATACGAATAATACCACAATGATAAATGATAAGTGTTTTTTGATAATAAGAGACTACCCCCCATATATAATTATTTTGTGATGGAGTAATTCCCCAATGGTCTATAATATTACCCAATTTAGAATAGACCATAATATGAAAAAAATCCACAGGATAAAAACGAAATCACTGTGGAAAACAAATCATTCTCAAATGGATATATCCTTTATTTTACAATCCCAAGCACAAAGCCGTCATAGCCTTTTGTCCCGACGGTTTTAGGATTGGTATAATGATACCAATCAACCTTTTTCAAAGCCTTCGTATAATAGCATGGGAATTCAGGTTAAATTTTCGTATAAAGTGCGTAGACGGATGATTTAACGGGTATAAAAGAAGGGGAATTCAGGTTAAATCCTGAGGGTTTAAAAAAAGTACACCACTTTAGTGATGTACTTTTCGGCAATTTCTGTATACTATTTTCGGATTAAATTGTCACGTTTTGATTGTTCAATCCATTCTTGCAGTTTATCCTTTAATATATGAAAGCCATTTGCAGATTCCGTTTCTATCAATTTTGCTGACATTTGCCGTTTTTCCCGGGTTTTTTGCTCTTTTATTTCAGAAGTTTGCAGAGCTTGCCGGATTGATAAGCCAATCTTTCCGCTCGACTCATCTACAGACAAAACCTTTACCGTTACCTCATCACCAATTTTTACATGATCATGAATATCTTTAACAAAGCCGTCTGTCACTTCCGAAATATGAACCAGACCCTGCGTATTTTCATCTAAGGAAACAAACGCGCCATATGGCTGAATCCCGGTTATTTTCCCTGTAATAATATTTCCTGCTTCAAACTTTTCTGACATGGAACTACTGCCACTCATACATAGATAAACATATTTATTCGTAAATCTGTAATATTTTTTCGCGTCCTTGCCCGGCAAATTTTATAAATATATCATTATTATCTATAATTGCAGCAGCTTTTTCACCTCTCTATTCTTCCGTTTTTATTTTTTTTCTTGTCTAGAACCGTAACAACTTTTTATCTGCAACAAATAATATTACCATAAGAAAAAGAAATAAAAAAGGCTTCGTGATCAAAGACGCGCTAAAAAATGCTGCATTCGTTTAATGGCTTCTTGTAATTGTTCCATTGATGAAGCATAAGAGCAGCGGATATGTCCTTCTCCGCTTTCACCAAAGGCACTTCCCGGTACAACAGCGACTTTTTCTTCCAAAAGAAGGCGCTCAGCAAATTGCTCCGATGACAGCCCCGTTCTTTCTATAGATGGAAAAGCATAAAAGGCACCACCGGGATTATGACAAGACAAGCCGATTTCCCGTAACGATTGAATAAAATAATTACGTCTGCGCCGGTAACTTTTTCTCATCGTTTCAACATCTTTCCTGCCGTTTTGTAGTGCTTCAATTGCTGCATATTGTGCTGTAACAGATGCACACATCGTTGCATATTGATGAATTTTTAACATTGCGTTCGTAATGGCTTCCGGAGCACAAACGAAGCCGAGCCGCCAGCCGGTCATTGCAAACCCTTTCGAAAACCCTGAGATCACGATCGTGCGCTTTTTCATATTTTTCACAGCTGCCATGCTGATATACGGTTCATCGTAGCAAAGCTCTGCATATATTTCGTCGGAAATAATTAGTAAATCGTGAGTATCTGCAACTTGTGCAATCATCTCTAATTCATGCTTGCTTAAGACAGATCCGGTCGGATTATTAGGAGAACACAGCATTACTGCTTTTGTACGATTTGTAATGACAGATTCAAGCTGGCTGGCCGTTACATTAAAATTATTTTCTTTTAATGCTTGAATCGTAATGGCTTTTCCTCCCGCAAGTGTTACTAAAGGGGCATAGGAAACAAAGCATGGCTCGACGACAATAACTTCATCACCGGGATCAAGGATCGATCTGAATGCAATGTCTAAAGCCTGGCTTGCTCCGATTGTGACGATCATCTCTGTTTCCGGACAATAGGAAACGGAAAATTGTTTCTTCATATAAGATGCTATTTCTTCGCGCAGCTCGATTAAACCGGCATTTGCAGTGTAGGAAGTGTGTCCCTGTTCCAATGATAAAATTGCCGCTTCTCTAATTGACCAGGAAGTAACAAAGTCAGGTTCTCCGACCCCTAACGACACGACTCCTTTCATGCCGGCCGCGAGATCAAAAAATTTTCGGATCCCTGATGGCTTTAACTGGTCAACATTTTTCGCGACATACGTTTTTGTTTCCATCATTTTTTTAGCACAGGCAGCACTTTTTTCATGAGGAAAATTGCCTGTACTTCCTCCCTTCCTTCTTTAAAAAAGCTCTTTTTCCCCCGCCTCTAATTGAAGCATGGGTAGGATTTCCCTATTAAGCGGAGTATTCCCCGCAGTTTTTAGTTTACTGAAATGAGTTCACTAAAATGACAGTTCATGGTGATACAATCATTCTTTTATCATCGTCACCTTTTGGCTCGAAAATCGTGCCGTCATGTTTATATTTTTTTAAGATAAAATGCGTTGTCGTAGAAATAACGGATTCAACCGTTGACAGTTTTTCTGATACAAAGCGGGCGACATCATTCATTGAATTTCCTTCAATGACAACAGATAAATCGTAGGCACCGGACATTAAATAAAGCGATTTTACCTCGGGAAAGCGATAAATTCTTTCTGCCACTTCATCAAAGCCAACGCCTCTTTTCGGGGTCACTTTTACATCAATCATCGCTGTTACGCCTTCATGACCATCAACTTTTGCCCAATTTATTACTGATGTATGACATACAATCACATTTAAATCTTCCAGCTTTTTGATCGCTTTTGTTGTTTCTTCAACAGATAATCCAGTCATTTTCGCTAAGTCTTCATTTGTTAATCTGGCATTATCCTCAAGTATTTCCGCAAGTTCAATCTCCGTGTTTGTTAACTTCATGAAAAACTCCTCCAATGTTGTACTAAAATATTTTCATTATATCAAATTTTATCGTGAAAAATCTTCATTGCACAAAATATCTTTTTAAATCCCGCTATATTCCTGTATTGCCATGAAAATAAAAGGGGGTGTTCCTTCTCATTTTGCAAGCGATCGATTATGATGGAATCAATACAAATAGATACGCTTCCGATTGCGTCATTAGAAAAAAAATATCAAGAAACGATCATCACGTGTGTTGGTGTTGCTCCAAGTAAAACATTTAAACTCGCAGACTTGCAGGCTTCCTGCGCCATCATCGCAAACAAAAAGCTGCGTGTAAAATTTGCGGAGGAGTTGGCTGTCCAGGGGCTGACTTTGTTAAATACATTCGCATCAACAGCAATCGAAGCCGCTTATCGCTGCGGGGAAAGCTGGTTAGAAGAACTGCTGGTTTATTTAAAAGAGAATATTGCCTTTTCGAAACAGTTTATCGCAGAAAAACTTCCCCGGCTCACCGTTATGGAACCGGAAGGCACCTATATACTATGGATTGGATATCACAACCTGCACCTGACAAAGGAAGCTGCAAAAGAAAAATTGTTAACAGAAGGGAAGCTTGCTGTTGAGCTTGGCGAAAAATTTGGACAAGGCGGGGAAGGATTTATCCGCATGAATATTGCATGTCCGAAAGAAACATTGCAGACTGGATTGGAACAGCTGCAGCTTGCCTTCTCTGCTCCAAAAAAACAAGAAACTGACTGAAAGTACGGATAACGAACTTTCAAGCCAGTTTCAAGTGACTTTTTTCCCAGTATAGAAAAATTTCAGGATACTTCAGGTGGAGATTCATCTCCCCTGCGATTAATGATCCTTTGCTGCTTCTTTATCTTTTGTTAAAAACCAGCCGCAAAGTGCAATTGTTACTAAAACGGCATAAAACAATACTGTCCAAAGCGTGGAATGCGGAAATTCCTCGGGGATATAACCTAAAGCCGGATGTGCAAACGTATAGACAAGAAGTTTAATCCCTACCCAGCCTACAATCACAAAGGCGGCAATTTCCAAACCCGGTTTGCGGTGCAACAAGGTAACAAAAGCATTAGCTGCAAAGCGCATTATAATAAGTCCGATCATTCCTCCACCTAGAACGACAAGGAATTTTCCGCCGTCCAAACCGCCAATATCCGGAATAGGAGTATCGGATAATGTCAATGCCAGTGCTACAGCAGCCAAAATCGAATCAACCGCAAAAGCAATATCGGCAATTTCAACTTTTAGGACAGTTGCCCATAATCCCGAACCTTTTTTCTCGCTATTATTTTGATCTGTTTCTTCTTCGCCTTGTTTTTTCTTTATTGTTTTTCTAATAATGTGGTTAATGGAAATGTATAACAAGTAAAGCGCACCAATTGCTTGAACCTGCCAAACATCAACAAGAAATGAAATAATAAATAATGATGCGAAACGAAATACGAAAGCACCGGCTAATCCGTAAAATAAAGCTTTTTTCCGTTGATCTTCCGGAAGATGTTTTACCATAATAGCTAATACAAGTGCGTTATCAGCAGCTAATACCCCTTCTAATACTACAAGGACGAGCAGCACCCATCCATATTCCAATAATAATGAATAATCCATGAAATAATCACTCCCTTTATAACTTGAGATAAAGTGAAACTTCCATCTGTGGGGTTTTTCAACGCATAGAACGTGCTAGTGCCGACGTTCCAACAGGACACCTGAGTTCTTAGACGGCACACTTCCCCCACTGATGGTTAGTCACGCAGAGCCTGATTGATTTTTCTAAGGGCTGAAGCTCTAAAAAAAACCTTATCACGCAGAGCCTGATTGATTTTTCTAAGGGCTGAAGCCCTAAAAAAAACCTTATCACGCGGAGCCTGACTGATTTTTCTAAGAGCTGAAGCCCTAAGAAAAACCTTATCACGCGGAGCCTGACTGATTTTTCTAAGAGCTGAAGCCCTAAGAAAAACCTTGTCACGCGGAGCCTGACTGATTTTTCTAAGGGCTGAAGCCCTAAAAAAAACCTTGTCTCACCAATCGGGCCTTTAGGGGCAGTTTATCCCCCGCAAAAACGATTGGTTACACCCCCATTTTTGAGGCTGGGGTATTACTGCCCCTTAATCTGCGATAATTTATAAAAAAATATCCTTTTTCTTTTACAATTTTGTTATAATGTAAGCCCCTCCCATCGTTTTTATTATGTCATCCCGGACAGTAGCGAAAAGTGCGTGGAATCCCTTCTAACGGACATTGCCTGAGAAACCTTCTTAATAAAGAAAAAATGCACTAGCCGGACGGATCCGGAGCAGGACATAAAAAAACCTTTACTAAAGCAGTAAAGGTCCTTTACATAAATATTAAACCTCTACCATTCTAGTAAAGGTCTCGCTAACAACAATTATGTTGTCAATAAAGCCGGAGAATCTTCTCGTAATGACGACTTTATTGTCCCAGCTACTCCCCTTTAATTAAGGAAGTATGAAATTAAGTTTAATATAAACGATACAACCACTTTTGTCAATCAAAACTTTACTGCATTTTTCAATAATTTCAGTAAAGTGATTCCGATTCTTCACCAATGTATCAACCTGTAAAAAATTATTAATCCTTACTGCTTCCCAGAGGTGTAAAATCTATAATTATCGCATGAAAGTTAACGAAAAAATTGCACTGCCTTTTTGAACAATCTCTATAGAAACTCGTAAAAAGTTACAAATACAAATAGGAGGGGGAGTGATTATTGATCTTGTGCTTTTTTCTGTGCTGATTTTTTTGCAATTACGCCGCAGGCAATCCGATCCCCTGCATCACCGGCAGGCTGGCTCATCCCGTCATCGGCTTGGTCATTTATGACAATAGAAGTACCTTTTTTTGTAAAAAGAGACGTTTTACCATCCCTTAATGTTACTTGTGGGGCCATGAAAGTCACCTTTACGGTTTGGTCTTCTTTCACAATGATATTAGGCAGATCACCGGCGTGCGAACCTTCCGGATGAAGAAGACCATGTTTTTTCTGATCCGGGTTAAAATGATCTCCTGCTGATTTAAAATCAGGCGGCTGGCAGTTTCCGGAATCGTGGACATGGATTGCATGGACTCCAGGAGTCAGCCCTGATAAATCAAGAGCAAACTCCAAACCTTGCGCTTTTTCCGTTAAAGTGATGTTTCCTAATGAGTCACCATCCGCATTAAACATTTCTACATCAAGTTTAGATATTTTCTCTTCCATACAGCCTGTTAAAAGAAGGGGGACAATTAGCAAAAATCTTTTTTTCATGTTCTGCCTCCAAAAAAGCTTTTTCTTTTAGTGTGCCCCTCCTTGTAAACATTAAACGGTAATTTCAAAGGCATAAGAACAAGGCTTTACCGGATGGCATCTCCCGCCTAAAACGATTGATTACATCTCCATTTTTGAGGCGGGGGTATTACTACCCCATAATCTGCGATAAAATTACTCTTCTGCTTCTTTATTCTCTAACTTCTCCTCTAACGTTCCGGTCTTTTTTTCTTCACGCTTGGAAAGCTGGATGATAAAGCGCATAAAAAAGACTGCTGCGATCATAAATACCGCCAATGTAATGATTGCCGGAATATACTCGCTTTTATCTTCAGGAAAATATAGAAATAATTGAATCATTTAATCCTGCCCTTTCTATGCTTATTAAGCAAACTTATTTAAAAGCTTGGTCATGTCAACAATATCTCCTATCGTCGTTACCTTTTGATTATAGAGATAACTTTTATCCTTTTCTACCAGTCGGAAAATTTTATAAGTTGTTAATGCGTCATCCAAAGCACGGTGATGCATACCTGTTCCTTCCCGTCCATACTCCTTGACAGCCTTCCACAGGCCAGTTTGATTCTGATCGCCAAAGAAGCGTTTATACTCCATCGACAAATCTAATTCCTCGCCTGAAAACGGAAATTCTGCTTTTGCCATTTCACAATTTTTACGCAACACTCTCATATCCATATTTCCCCAAGTAACGATTTTACTATAAAAACCTTTATTTAATTCATTTAATTTTTTCAAAAGCTCAACAAAAGAAATCCCATGGTCTACCTGTTCTTGTTTAATATGTAGAAATGCTTTGCAACGTTTTGATAAAATAGGAAAACGTAAAGGGGTAACAAAGGTGGAAAACTGTATCCGTATCTCACTGCTTACAACAGCTACAACTCCTGCCTCGATAATTTCTGGATAAAAGCCTTTAAAGTAGCTGTTCTTTTCCGGCATCGTAAACTCAAAATCAATAAACAAGAGCTGTTGATCTTCAACCATATATGCACCTACTTTCTATAAGAGGATGTTCAAAAAGTCATCAAATGATAAGCTGCGAACTTAGGCGCCCGCTTGCTTTTCCGCTACTCACAATGTACAATAGATCTTCTGCTAAAAGCGTGCACGTCCTGTGCTCAGGCGCAGAAGTCACCACATCCTCTGGAAGTCCGCTCCGCATGAGCAGGAGCTGCGCCGCCTCGATCTTCTTGCTTCTCATTCGTTAATTTATTGAACACGTATTATAAGCATTTTCTTTTCATTGCCGGATTTCTTGTTACTTTCCTCATTATACCATAAAATGATTTTAATTTTTAATTTTCAGTAATTTTTTTCAGGAAGATAGCGAGTTTTTTTGCTTGTCTGATTTCATAAAGTGAAACTTCATTTTTGAGGCGGGGGTATTACTTCCCCTTAATCTGCGATAAAAAAGCGTATTCAATAAGTTAACCGAAGAAATTAAAAAAAGTTAGAGCAACAAGCACAGGCTGCTCTAACTTAAGGTGAACCCGTTTCTGAAAGCTCAAGAAACTCGGAAAATCATGCGGGAATCTATCTCTTTAGACATTCAACGAATATTGGTTTATTTGCGAATGTTATTTTTTCTTAGCTATTGATAAAAAGGCGGATCATAATAATGCGTCTACTTCTTAAAACGGTATGGAACAGTCGTCACAATTACATTTTTCCGGTATAAAAGCTGTGCTTTTAACAGTAAACTTGATTGGTTATGCAGGATGTTATGCCAGCTTTTTTTCGTGATAAATTGCGGAATCACTACCGTTACACTATGATTTTGATCTTTTGCCTTTTCATCAATTAAGTCAATAAATCTCCATAATGGACGTACTAAACTGCGGTATTGCGAAAATAATGTCACTAAGCGGATATCCGGCCGAAAAGCTTTCCACTTTTCCTCCATTTTCTTTTCGCTTTCACGATCGAAAGCTACATAGACAACTATAATTTTATCCCCGATATTTTCCGCATAATTTAATGAATTTTCCACCACTTTTGTAACCCCCGCTACGGGTAAAATAACGAGATTTCCATCAAAATGAATAGCTTTTTCACTTTTAAGAACCCGCAGTTGATTTGCAACATCTACATAGTGATGGTGTATACGATGAAAAATAACGAGAATGATCGGGATAAAAACGAGTACCGGCCATACTTGAGTAAATTTTGTTGTAAATAAGATAAGCAACACGGTGAAAGAAATAATTGCCCCCACTAAATTGATGCCTAACTTATATCCCCACCCTGAAGGCTTTTCTTTCAGCCATTTTATGATCATTCCCGTTTGCGATAATGTAAATGGAATGAATACACCGACAGCATATAATGGGATTAACATTTCTGTCTGCCCGTGAAAAATAATAATTAAAAAAATCGAAGCTGCTCCTAAAGTGACGATCCCGTTGGAATAGCCAAGCCGGTCCCCGCGAACCATAAAGATTCTCGGTATATATTTATCTACTGCCATATTCACCGCAAGTTGAGGAAATGCCGCGAACCCGGTATTTGCAGCCAATACTAAAATTAACGCTGTTGTAAATTGGATTAAGTAGTAAAAAACATTTCGTCCAAATACATCAGAAGCAATTTGCGATACAACCGTTTCATCCGCTTTTGGAGAGATTCCCAGCCAATAAGCCATGAACGTAATACCTGAAAATAATACAGCCAAAATAATCCCCATCATCACTAACGTACGAACCGCATTTTTGGCGGCAGGTTCTTTAAAATTCGGTACAGCATTTGAAATTGCCTCAACACCTGTTAAAGCTGAGCATCCTGAAGAGAAGGCTTTTAGCAGTAAAAATATACTCAATCCGGGAACCGCCGTCCCCATCGGTACATGTAAATCTGCCGGAATTGTACCGGTTATCATCTGCCAAAGTCCGGTCCCTAATAAAAGTACGAGTGCAAAAACAAATAAATACACCGGATAAGCAAGCACGGATGCCGACTCCGTTATTCCGCGCAAATTTAAGATCGTAATAAAAACGACTAATATACAGGCAATCGGTACAGTATATTGATGTAACAGTGGAATTGCCGAAGTAATCGCATCGGTACCTGCAGACACACTTACAGCAACTGTTAATATATAATCAACTAACAAAGAACCGCCGGCAATTAAGCCAGGATTCTCTCCTAAGTTATTTCTTGAAACGACGTATGCTCCTCCTCCATGAGGATATGCGTAAATAATTTGCCGGTACGACATAATAAGCGCTGTCAACAAAACAAGTACACCTAAAGCAATTGGAATAGTATACCAATAGGCAAGCAAACTAACTCCGGCCAAGACAATTAAAATTTGTTCTGTCCCGTAAGCAACAGAAGATAGCGCATCGGAAGATAGAATCGCCAACCCTTTTAATTTCGTCAGTTTCTGCTCTGCCAATTCTTTCGTTTTAAGCGGCCTTCCTATGAGAAATCTTTTTATTGCAGATTTATTCATGATAATAAAAATTGCCTTCCTTTCCTCTTCAAAAACGGTTTAAATATTACATTTTTATTTCCTTTTTACAGATTCATTTTTTTATGTTATTCACTATATAAAAATGAGAACATTTCCTATGGAAAAGCGGAAAAGCACAAAAAAAGACCACAGAGGATTTCCCCGTGATCGTAATTTCACATAACGAACAACAAGAATCACTTCCTCTCTCCTAACGCTTACGGAGTTAGCTGTCGGATTCGAGCCATGAGAGTAGCCCTACCTTAAACATTTAAGGATTCACCCCTAGTGACATCATGCTTCACAGAATGGGTCCCCCGTTCCTAACGGACTCAGCGTATAAAGAAATCATTCATTTCTACGGAATGATATTACTCTTGTAGAATCGTAATGTCAAGATGACTTTATAAACAAAAAATCGATTGATTTAACAGTATTTATCGCATGTAGCGATTATTTTATTTTATAAGATGGCCGCATCTTCAGAATCCTATGAAATAACAACTAATAGTGTCATATTGGAAAGAATTCTTATGTATTGGCTCCATGCTCCATTCCCCATTTTTGTCATCAGCGTTACGATCAACAGGAAATGCTTAGAGAGTGTTTGTTTCAGAAGCATAATGAACCAATTTATACATACGCAGGTTAAATAGAAACTCATCAACTTTCTTTCCTTTCCATAAGTCTTTTTATGTACTTATCGTTTTTTTACTTTCCCCCAGTCCTTATTTTCTTATGCATCATTCTTAAAAAATTTTTCCAGAAAAATTTGACGTATAAAAAGAAAAGGCTGGGGCACCTATCTCATTTTACGCACATTCTGTTTAGAGCCTGTCTATAATATATAGAAGCAAATGAGATACTTTAAAAAAGGGAAAAGGAGGAGGAGAAAGATTGTCATCTCTATTTGATTTAACAAATAAAACGGCGATTGTAACGGGGGGCGGCAGAGGACTGGGAGAAATAATGGCTTGTGCACTTGCAGAAGCACATGCCAATGTAGTCGTTTGCTCACGAAATTTTGAAGCATGTCAAAAAGTCCGGGATCAAATCATTGCGAATGGCGGAAAGGCTCTTGCGTTCCAATGCGATATTACCAATCAAGAAGACATCGATGTTGTCATTACTGAAACTGTGAAACACTTTGGCACGATTGACATTCTTGTGAACAACAGCGGAACCTCGTGGATCGCCCCGATGCTCGATTATCCTGGCGACAAATGGGACAAGGTCATGAATGTCAATTTGAAAGCGGCCTTTCTATTCTCACAAGCTGCAGCAAAAGTTATGAAGACGCAAAGATGCGGAAAAATCATTTTTATCAGCTCTGTCACCGGATTATTTGGTACAGATCCTGCCTTTTTGGATGCGATTGCCTACAATACCAGCAAAGGAGCTTTAGTTACTTTAACGAAAGAAATGGCGGTAAAGCTTGCAGCGGATAATATTCAAGTTAATAGTATCGCTCCCGGACTTTTTCCTTCAAAAATAACGAAAGCTTTAGAAAGTGTAAATTCCTTTATTTTAGCAAAAATCCCGGCAAAACGGTTTGGGGAGAAGGATGATTTGGCAGGAGCAATTGTCTTCTTCTCTTCAAGAGCTTCAGATTATATAACAGGACAAACGCTGGTAATGGATGGCGGCTTAACAGCCGGAATTTAATTCATAAGAAAGGAGTCTTTACATGGTTACCATTGATTTTTATGATATTTTAAGAAAGAGTGGAATGAAAGTAGAATCGGAAATAAACGAATGGATAAAAAGTTACTTGAAAAAACAAGCTGCTATCCGGCTGGCGAATTTCACAAGCAAACAAGCTGTCCGTACGATCGGAAGCACACGCAGCTTTGTCGAAACACTTTCCGCAATGTTTAATTATCCGACAAAAACAGATTTGGCCAGTACGACAAATTTGATTAAACAAACAGAAGAAAAAGTGGATCAAATTGATGAGCAGTTACAACACCTTATTCAACAGTCAAATAAAAAAAATTCCGAAGAAACAAAATACGCAAAAGATTTACTTGTATCTCTCAAACAAGAAATGGAGAATTTCATCCAAGCCTTAAAAAACTTTCAACAGAGTGGGCATAATAACAATGAGTAATCCCGTAAAAAAAATAAATACAGAAAGAAAAAGATGGCATGGCCAGAAAAAAACAATTTCTGCCGAACCTCTTCACACCGGCCATATCAACGGGCAAGTCATTTGGAAAAAAAATAAATCAAGTTTGCTTTTCTATCCGGCAAAGCAAAAGAAATTTAAGATCCCGCTTTTTTTTATTTATTCTCTGATTAACAAGCCGTATTTGCTTGATCTTGCACCTTCCATGAGTTTAATCAAATCTTTTACAAACAGCGGCTTTGATGTATATTTACTAGACTTTGGTGAACCCGGATTTGAAGACAAAGATACCACTATTGATGATTATATTCTGAAATATATCCGTCCCGGAGTGAGAAGAGCATTGCTTCATAGCGGCGCAGCGGAAATAACACTTATCGGATTTTGTCTTGGAGGTACGTTAGCGACCATTTATGCGGCAGTCGCCAAAGAGCCGATAAAAAATGTGATTCTTGCTGTTACGCCGATCGATTTTACAAGAATATGGGATTTTAATGAGTGGTTAATTGAGCTTCGGGAGGAGACAATTGATGTTAATGAGTTGATTGACGCAATCGGCGTTATTCCTGCACCTTTAATGGAACGCGGATTACGACTGGTCACAAAACCGATCTTTTATAGCCATTATTTATCATTACTCCGTAAATCGTATGATAAATCTTACGTGTTGAAATGGAGTATTTTCAATCAATGGGCAAAAGATCATGTTGCCTTTTCCGGTGCAAGCTTAAAACAACTAATGAATGATTTAGGGAGAGACAACAAATTGATTTGCGGAGAAATGATCATCGGCAATCAGCAAGTGGATTTATCAGCAATTTCCGCAAATTTGCTTGTACTCTCCTCTACCCTTGATCAGCTAGTTCTGGAGGAGCAAAGTAAACCTCTATTAGAGAAAGTTTCAAGCAAGGATAAAACATTTGACGTTCTCGAGGGGGGACATGCTGCACTGATCATGAACGGAAAAATTCATAAACAAGTTCTTGCCTGGCTTATCCCGCGTTCTGAACAAATTTAACGCAGACATTCATATCTAGGCGGAACGGAAGGGGGATTGTCCATGGAACAAAATTATTATGAGCTTCACAAAACATCGCCGGAGGAATGCCTGGGATATTTAGGATTTGCCGCTGCCGTATTCAAACATTTTTTCGCAGAATGTGAATAAATGCAGATTATATATTTTTTATCTGTTTTTGCAAAAATTCACTGCCCTTTAATGAAAAATTGTGAGGCTGTGAAAAAGTAAGTTCAATTTCAAACAGGCATGCTTACCTTTTTAGGAAAGCATGTTTTTCTTTTCTTAGCTCATTCTCTGCCTGCGATTAACGATCGTTAAAAGCAGCGATGGAAAAAAATAAAGAAACCATCTTATAGTCAATATGGTATAATACGAACACGGACTTTTTTTCCCAGATTCATTTCGTTTTTATTTTTTTTATATTGATTTTATGCAAAAAGGTGGTTCTTAATGGAGTTATTTTATAATTTTCCTCTTTGGGCAGCTTTTACAGCTATTTTTTTTGCACAATTTGTAAAAGTCCCAATACAGTTTATTGCTACAAAAAAACTTAATTGGCACCTTCTTACCAGCACTGGTGGTATGCCCAGCTCTCACTCTGCTGCCGTAACAGCCCTGTCAACTGCCATTGCTCTGGAAACAGGATTAGACTCGCCGCTTTTTGCAGTATCAGCTATTTTCGCGGTCATTACAATGTTTGATGCAACAGGTGTAAGACGGCAGGCTGGAGAACAGGCAATTGTGCTAAACCGCTTAGTAGAAGATTTTAATCGATTTCTCGAAGATGCGAAAATATGGCAAAAAAAGACACAGGGAGATAAAGGAAAAGAGTTAAAGGAATTGTTAGGACATAAACCTATTGAAGTTTTTTTCGGCTGTCTGACTGGAATCTTACTAACACTGACCTTACATTACTTCGTTAATAAATAACAAAAAATTGGCTCCTTTCAATTATATAAGGAGCCGATTACTTATCTTTCATCCTCTTACACCTGTCTTTTCATATTGATAGAATTTTTTTATTTACTTTCCGAATTTGTGTATTGCTGGCGAAATACTCGCATCGATTCGTTTTCATTTAATGCATGTAATTCTTCCTCTGTCAAACGGCCGTTTCCTTCTTTGACAACATATACATCTACCGTTTTTTTGCCCCACTTATTGTATACGTCTTCTACTGTTTGATAATATAAATCAACTTCATTCCCATTAATGGCTCCGCCTTTATCTGCAACTACACCGTACCCATACCCGGGAATAAATAGAATTGTACCAATTGGAAAAACATCCAGATCAGCTGCAACTGTTGAATATAAATCACGTTTTACTTTTACACCGGAATAGGTAATTCCGTATTGCGGATGATTCGGGTGTTTTCCGGTTGATTCATAGCCTGCAGTGTATCCGGTCGCAACCACTTTTTTTACAGGATATTGCGACCAATCTATTGCTTCCTCAAGATTAGGCGGATGACCTGTTACTGCCTCACTTGAAGATAGCTTTGTTTCTTCTGTTATGGCACGTTTTAAATTTTTAAATGCAACTCCAATTGATTTAAATGCATGTTGAAATGGAGATGCTGTTTCCTCCCCTTTGTCAAACTGTAAAGAAGCAGAAGTCGACGTAAAATCTTTTGCTTCTACCCCGGATATCGAATGAAAAGTTGTTGTCAACGCAAGTAGAAAAAGTGCTGTCATTGCAAAACGCCTTATCCAAATAATAAATCTTTTCATAGAATATTCACTCCTCCCAAAACTATTCATTTCCAAAAGAATTAGAAAATATGCATGAATAGTTGTAAAAGTTGGAGTTTTTTCCTTTATAAAAGATTTTTTACTTTTCTTTAGCCGGGAAAAAGATAAAAACTGAAGCTCCTCTGATGAAAAGCTCTGCCTTGAATTGCCGGCAGATATACAATTTTTTTGATCTATTATCGAAACAAGAAATAAGCGTTCCTTGGTACATAAGCATTTATCAGTTATTTTAGTATTTCTGTGAATAATTAATTAAAACTTAAAACATCGTATACCCTTTCTTTCGTAAAAGCCGCATGACGATTCCGGAAAAAACTGCTCCGGCAAAGCCGCTGCTCAAAATAATCATATCGGCAGCCGCAAGCTGGGTAAATCGGCTTCCAAGAGCTGTAAATGCAGAGTTGCTATCCGTAAAATACTCGATAAATCTGACTTGATCAACAATAAAAATAACTATGAACGGATAGACAACCGCCATAATCCACGTCATTTTTAGGAGCATATTTAATATAAATCCGATTCCAAAAAACAGGACAAAAAACAGTAAAATAGAAATAGGCAGCTGCATAAGTGTCATATTCCCTCTCCCTTTTTTCTAATAAGATTCATTGCAAATTTTAAACAAACAATTTATACATCGTATAACCAAATTGATCCCCTGGATTTATACCTTCATGTACGGGTATTGCTGAAGCAAGATGCAAATCTGCAAGATATTTAAGCATTTCGGAAGCGCTGCCATTATTACGGAAATAAGACGGCTTGAAAAATTGGACATCCTCCAATTCTTCCTCCTGTATACAAATAACCGGTTGTTTATCCGATTTTACTAAGAAAATAAGCATGTTATCACTAATCTTGTCTTCAATTACCCCGGTTCGCAAACCAATTAAGCCAATAACAGATGTGTTCAAACCTGTTTCTTCTTTTATTTCCCGAACGACTGCCTCGTCAGCCGTTTCTCCTTCCTGTACAAATCCAGCCGGCAATGACCATACTCCTTTTAAACCGCTATATCTTTTTTTCACAACCAGCCATTTTCCATCTTCAGAAATAACAAGTCCTGAGACTGCTAACCACACATTTCCCCGCTTATTTGCCATTGCTTTCTCCCCTTTCGCTTTATCGTAGATTAAGGGACAGTAATAACCCCACTGATGGAAGTTTCACTTTATCGCAGATTAAGGGGCAGTAATACCCCCACCTCAAAAATAGAGGTGAAACCAATCATTTTAGGTGGGGGATAAACTGCCCCTAAAAGCCCGATTGGTGAAATGAGGTTTTTCTTAGGGCTTCAGCCCTTAGAAAAATCAATCAGGCTATGCGTGATAAGGTTTTTCTTTGGGCTTTAGCCCTTAGAAAAATCAATCAGGCTCTGCGTGACTAACCATCAGTGGGGGATGAAGGCCGACTAAGGGCGCAACGTCCTGTTGCAACGTCGGCACTAGTACGTCCTGTACGTCGAAAAACCCCCACTGATGGAAGTTTCACTTTATTGTAGCAAACTTTTAAATCTTTTGGACTACAACTGTTAATTTTAATTTGAAAAATAGAGCCTCCCTTCGATCCCTTTCGGCTTGTAGCCTGCTAAAACAAGAAGAAAAAGTGCTTGTTCCACTTGTCAAGGGAACAAGCACTCCTATTTGTAAATGTTTTTAAGCACGGAAAGCAGTTCTCCGCTCCAAGATGCAGATGATATTCTATGGTTCAACCACAAAAAGGTAATAACAATATTTCAATTACAACATATAGTAGTTGAAATAAGGTGACGAACACAATATTTTGTGGCTTTGTATAGCTATTTTAATAATATCACCGTTTTTGGGGACTACCCATTTTATAACAAATTAAATTTCCCTTTTTTCAGAACTAAAGTTGGACCACCTATCATATAAAGGGCACGATTATCAATGACTTTCTTTAAGAAGGATGCCTTTTTCCCAACATATTTTTTCCCAAAGGCAAAGCCAATCGCATCTTTTTCACCAAGTGAACAGACAGTTCCTTTATTATCAAAAGAGAATGTTGCTAATTCGCCTTTGTTTTGAATAAGAGACACGATATTTTTAGCAACAAGCTCCCCTTGCTGCATTGCAATTTGTGCCGTCGGCGGATACGGACGATTAATTTCTTCATTAATAATAAGCGAACAATCCCCAATAACAAAGACAGAATCATTGCCTGGAACACGTAAGTGCGAATCTACTTTAACCCGCCCGCGCATTGTTTCAATGCCTGATTTTTCAATGATTGAATTTCCGCGGACACCTGCTGCCCACACGACTGTAGCGGCTTTAATTTCTTCGGTTTGGTCTTCCCCTTTGCTGACGACAATCCCCTCGGGCGTGCATTCTTTAATTGCGGTTCCAATTAAGAATTGCACCCCTTTGCTTTCTAAATAATTTACAGCATATTCAACAAGCTCCGGATCGAACCCTGGAAGCGCTGTCGGTGCAGCTTCTACACAAAGAATTTTTACTTTCTTTTCATCAATATCAAATTCCTTGCATAAGGAAGGCATCCGATTTGTTAATTCACCAAGAAATTCGATACCAGTGAATCCGGCACCACCAACAATGATTGTTAAACGTTCATCATGTTTTTCTTTGTCCGTCATATATGTAGCAAATTGCAATTCAATATGCTCGCGTATAAGTCTTGCCGCATTCACATTCACAATCGAAAAAGCATGCTCTTTTAATCCTTTAATACCAAAAGTTTCCGGTTCAGACCCAAGCGAAATAACAAGATAGTCGTACGTTGTTTCGCCATTTTGCAAAATCACTTTTTTTTCTTCCGTTTTAATTTCAAGAACAGTGTCCTGAATAAATGTCACTTTATTTTGATCAATTACGTCACTGATATTATAACGGGCACGATCATGGTGAAGCGTTCCGGCTGATGCCTCATGCAGCCAAGTTGTTTCATAATGGTAACGGTTCTTATTAATAAGAACAATCTCAGCATCATTGATTCCTAACGATTTCTGCAGCCGGACAGTTGTTAATAATCCACCGTAGCCAGCACCTAAAATTACTACTTTTGCTTTGTTCAAGTGTATCACTTCCACCCTTTTTATATTATTTATTCTGGTACAATTTATCTTGTCTATTTTGTGACATATCATGAGAAAGTAAAATATATCTTATACAGTTCGATAATAATTTCACAATATTTCCTTTAAAATGTCACAAAAAATTAATATAATTCATACAATCATGATATGCTTTTACACTGCAATTTTCAAGTAGCAGAGAAATTTTGTGAAAATTAAATCATTTTATTTTATGTATATAGCAAATATGAGAAATTCATTTCTTTATGGTATGATTAAGAAAACTTCTGTTAGTTCATCCATATTATTTTACACAAAGGGGAATGACTGTGAAAAAAGATGAGAAAGTTTATGATATAACGATAATCGGCGCTGGTCCGACCGGTTTATTTACTGCATTTTACGGAGGATTGCGCCAAGCATCTGTTAAAATTATCGAAAGTCTCCCGCAGCTTGGAGGACAACTGGCTACGCTATATCCTGAAAAATACATATATGATGTTGCCGGATTTCCAAAAATTCGTGCCCAGGAGCTTGTCAACAACTTAAAAGAGCAAATGAGTATGTTTCAACCTAAAGTTGTGCTGGAGCAAGCGGTACAAACGCTTGAAAAACAAGAAGACGGCATATTTAAGCTAACAACTGATCAGGAAGTACATTTTACAAAATCAGTCATTATTACAGCTGGTAACGGTGCATTCCAGCCCCGTCGTCTCAATATAGAAAATGCTAATCAATTTGAAAAAACAAACCTGCATTATTTTGTAGACGATCTAAACAAATTTGCCGGTCAAAATGTTGTGCTGTTCGGCGGCGGCGATTCTGCCGTAGATTGGGCGGTCATGTTGGAGTCCATTGCAAAAAAAGTCACCATTGTTCATCGGCGTGATAAATTCCGTGCCCACGAACATAGTGTTGAAAAAATGATGCAGTCAAAAGTAATCGTAAAAACTCCATTCGTTCCTGTAGAACTAATTAGCGAAGATAACAAAATAAAACAAGTGGTGTTACAGGAAATAAAAGGGGACAAAAAAGAAGTGATTGATACCGACTCCGTTATTTGCAATTACGGCTTTGTTTCTTCATTGGGACCGATAAAAGATTGGGGACTGGAAATCATCAAAAATTCCATCGTTGTCAACTCAAAGATGGAAACAAATATTCCCGGTGTATTCGCAGCCGGAGATGTTTGTACATATGAAGGGAAGGTAAAATTAATTGCCAGCGGTTTCGGGGAAGCGCCGACAGCAGTCAATCATGCGAAAGCATACATTGATCCTGATGCAAAAATCCAGCCGTTACACAGCACTTCTCTGTTTCAATAAGCTTTATAAAAAAAGGACTGTTTAAATAATTAGACAGTCCTTTTTTATATAGGAAGGAAAATTCAAAAAACCTGCTCTACTTCCACGACCCCGGGAACCTCTTCAAATAAAGCCCGTTCAATCCCTGCTTTTAATGTAATTGTGGAACTCGGACAGCTTCCGCAGGCTCCAAGTAAGCGTAATTTTACAATTCCGTCTTCAACATCCATTAACTCGCAATCCCCTCCGTCCCGCAGAAGAAAAGGGCGTAATTTATCCAATACTTCTTGAACTTGCTCTTTTATATTTAGCTCTGACATATTTATCGACTCCTTTCCTAATTTATATTATAATCACAACTATAATAAAAATCTATTGGAAAACTTTTTAAAGAAGGTAAAGATGTTCATTTAAATGATACAAACTTTGGAGGAAATCGTGATGGGTAAGAAAGAAGTTGAAATTATCGTTTTTGGTGCTGAACAAATTTGTGCCAGTTGTGTAAACTTACCGTCTTCTAAGGAGACATTTGAATGGCTTGAAGCGGCCATCAGCCGTAAATTTCCGAATCAGCCCTTCACAATCCGTTATGTCGATATTTATCGTCCTGAAGGCAATACAGAAGAATTGTTTTACTCGCAAAAAATTATCAACGAAGATCTATTTTATCCACTTGTTGTGATTGATGGTGCGATCGTCGGGGAAGGAAATCCGCAGTTAAATAAGATTTATCGAGAAATGGAAAAATACGGGTATCAAGGATCAGATCTAAAAAAATAAGTTGTGTCTTCCACATGTAATCTTACGATTTGCAATGAATTTTTTAGAAATCAGGTGGAACGCTTCTTCCACCTGAATGAAAACTCCATAGAGAGAACTCAAAAAAGGTGTTTCCTCACACGACTGAAGTCGCGTGTCTCCACCCCTTCTTGATGAAAATTTTATGGTTTTCTATCCGTTATGATATTTATACATCCAAAGAACTCCGGACTTTAATAAGCGCGGTACTCTCCCTGTCACCGGTCTGTCGGCAACAAGACCGAAGCCGTGTTTTTTCCCTAAAGAACCGAGTATGCCTTTCAATTTGATGACCGGCATCGTTTCCGGCAAGGTTTCATGGCTCCAGCGCTTTAATAATATTTGCACAATTTGTTCTGCCTGTCCCTCTGCCAATTGTGCACTTGGTGCATGAGGCAGGCTTGCACAATCCCCAACGACATAAACATGCTCATCATCAGGAATATTATGGTGATTTGTCAGTATAACTCTCCCCTGAGTATCTTTAGCGACATCAAGTTCACGAACAACTTTATTAGGCTGTATACCTGCCGTCCAAACAATGGCATCACAACCGACCGGACGTTCATGATTATAGAGGAGATTCTCTTCTACACAGGTAATATTTGCTTTGTTAACGATTTCAATTTTATGTTCAAAGAACCATTTTTCTACGTAAGTACTTAATCGTTCCGGAAAAGAGGACAATATGTGGCTGCCGCGGTCAAAAAGTTTTATCGTTAAATCCGGTCTGCTTTCAATTAATTCAGAGGCCAGTTCCACCCCGCTTAAACCGGCTCCGACAATTCCAACAACAGATTTCGGAGATAATTTACATAATGCCTGTAAAGTTTCTCTTGCTTTTTCAATCGATTGAATACTAAACGTATATGTATCTGCCCCCGGGATTTGATGATACTTATCTTCACATCCGAGGCCGATTACCAGATCATCATAAGAAATTGCCTGCCCTTCTTTTAAAGCAACTTTTTTATCTTTTAAATGAATTTTTGTTACTTCTCCATACTTAAAAGTTAATCGCGAATGATCCGGAAATGGTACTCGTATATCCTGATCGGCTATCGTCCCGGCAGCCAATGCATAAAATTCAGTCTTTAAACAATGATACGGGACAAGGTCAATTAATATTACCGAAACATCTTCCGGCAATTGATTTGGCAGCAATTTCGCCAAAATCCTCATTCCGCCATATCCTCCCCCGAGTATGACTAGATTTTTCATATTCATTTCCCCTTTTTTCTTGTTTGACATAAAAAGTATAACGAAATTATTACAAAATCACAATACATCTTGAATAATAGAGTACACTTCCGAGAAAGGGGTTTCTTTCTTCATGATGCTAAAAAGCAAGTTTGTTGCACAAGCTAACAATAATCGGTATGATTCATTGTTAGAATAGAGAGGTGGATAGCTAAAGTGAAGCCAATCATTGAATTTTGTATCAGCAATATTGCCAGCGGTTCACAAAAAGCTTACGAATTATTAGAAAAGGATCCAAATTTGGACGTTATTGAATACGGTTGCTTAAGTTATTGTGGAATATGTGCGCGTTCCTTATATGCTTTAGTAAATGGAGAAATTGTAACAGGTGAAAGCCCGGAAATGCTTGTTGAGAACATTTATGCATTCCTGGAAGAAAACCCGATGTTTTAACAACTGAAATCGTTCATAAAGACACCTTAACCAAATATAGGGAAATTTTTCTCGCTTTCTCCGGCGGCTTTATGAACTGTTTTTTTCTTTCTTATTTTTTCCATTACTTTTTCTTTTATTGCGTGTTTAATAAAGTGAACGGAGAGACTTGCCGCTTATTTTTCGCTGACTTTTTGAACATTCTCTTTAATGTCACGCCAGCGTTCCTTTGCCATCTGAACAATTGTCGGCTCTGTACTTTGTGACTGCTGTTCAATTACTTTTGAAAAATATTTTTTTGCTGAATCGATATCGGATAACCTTCTTGATATTTCGCCAAGTAAATAAAGGATTTTTATGTCAGACATTTGTTTACCTTGATAATCACCAGTTGAATAAGAATTTGCATACTCTTTTAACGCTAACGTGAGAAAGCGTTGTTCTTGATCTTCATTGTGCAAATAACGGTACTGCCAGGCAATACGCATATATAGACCGGCGATCGTTACATGTTTTTCTTTTTTTAAAATTCCGCAGTAAACAGACAGTTTATAAGTTTGAATACTTTTTTCAATTGTACGTTCTTTCCCATAACTATGGGGTACCCATTTGGCATGGACGTTTTTTTCGATTATTTCCTTTGTTTCCGGAGGAAAATAGGATGAAAAATCATCTGTGTAAGAAAAACCACAGGCAGGACAGACTTTCACGTGGTAATAAATCGGATTATTTTCCGCTTCCTTGTAATTAGGACAAAAATCACTATCATATGTATTTAGTTTAACAAATCTGCTTCGTAGCGATTTAGAAACAAATGAATGATTACAAAATATACAACGGTTCTGTTTATCGTATAGAGGTGTCATCATCATTATTTTTCACTCCCAAAATTCATCATACTTTATTTATCGGCTAATTATTTTTAAATTAAAACTTATTCCAAAGCTGATTTGTGCAAAAAAGCACAAGTCAAAGATTTCAGGCAATTTCAGCAAGCTAATCTTCCGGATATTCACGGAGTCTTCTGTATACATTATAAAAATAGCTAAACTCCCCTTTAAATCAATTGCATTGAGACTTTTGCCATATATGTATATACTATAAGGAAGGAATCTTTTTCATGAAAGAATCATTTTCAAAAATGGAGGGATAAAAAATGACGGATATTCTGCAAATAACAGAAGCAGCGGCATTACAAATAAAAGATATGATGAAAGAAAATGAAGAAGAGGGTTCATTTCTTCGTGTTGCAGTGCAAGGCGGAGGCTGCAGCGGTTTGTCTTACGGCATGGGATTTACCGATGAGATAGAAGGAAATGATCATGAATTCGAACAATTCGGAATTCCAATTCTTATTGACGAAAACAGTGCTCCTATCCTGAAAGGAACGAAGATTGATTATAAACAATCGATGATGGGCGGCGGATTTACGATCGACAATCCGAATGCCATTGCCTCCTGCGGCTGCGGCTCTTCCTTCCGGACCACAGCAAATGCCGGAACACCGGAAAATTGTTAATGGAGGAACAACAATTCAAGCTGATTTCTTTGTAGTGGATATAAAGTCTAAAACATAAACAGATGTGCAAGATTAGCGATTTCATGAGAAAATCCGCTATATCAGTTGCTCAACTGTATAAACACGGCCTTTTTAACGATGTTATAGATTAAATCAATAAGTTGTAGAAAATGACAAATTCCTAATAAGAACAGACTACCCGGACAGGATATTTACTTCCATCCTTGGGTAAAAGTAAAAGCTAATCGCTCTTCATTTAGATAGAGCGATTAGCTTTTTCTTAAATCATTCTCCTTCTTTGACATTCACATTCTCCATGATCCGGCTCCCTTTTTCATCCATTTGCAAATGCAAAAGTTCCAAATCAGGGAATGCTTGCTGCAAGGATGAAATGACTGCATGAGCATGTCCTTTTTCCATAAAACACATCATCGTCGGACCGGCTCCGCTCAGCGCTGCTCCAAATGCACCGGCATGGCACGAAACGGCAACAATCTCGTGAAAATGAGGAATGAATTGCGTCCGGTAAGGCTGGTGAAATAAATCCTTCTTCATCATCTTACCCGCTATGGTGAATTGTTTATTGATCAAGGCACTAATCATCACATTTGCAATCGAGCTGGCTTTGACAGCTTCCGGAAAATGCAATTGCTCCGGCAGCACAGCCCGTGCTTTTTTCGTAAGTAATTCCTCTTTCGGGACTGCGGCAACAAATTCAACCGCAATCCGGTGAAATACGGTATGAAACACTTCGTTATCGATGAAACTTCCAATAAACAAACCGCCAAATAGCGAAGGCCCGACATTATCGGGATGCCCTTCAAAGGCAGTTGCTATATGAAGCATTTCTTCCTTTGCAAGCTGTAATTCACAAAGTTGATTCGCCAGCTCGATTCCGGCGACAATCGCTGCCGCACTGGAGCCGAGGCCTCTTGCCAACGGGATCTCACTTTTCATTTTTATCTCACATGGAGGTAAAGTCCGGGAAAACTTTTCTGCCGTTTGTTTGGCAATTTCAATTACAAAATTGGTTTCGTCTCCCGGGAAGGCATTGAGTTCTTCGCTTAACGGGATTACCTGAAAATCCTCCGAGCGTTGTACTTCCAAGGTTAAATACAAGTTCACGGCAATGCCGGCGGAATCAAAGCACGGTCCGAGATTTGCCGAACTTGCCGGTACTTCAATAATGAAACTCATAGTCGAACGGTTCCTTTAATATGGGCTGCGACGGCCTTTTCATCATTTGCAAGCGCAGTTGGTTTTACAGAACTATGCTCCATGGCAACATCAGGATCCTTCAAGCCATTTCCGGTTAATACCGCGACAATTTTCGCACCCTTCTGGATTTTTCCATTTTGCAGCTGCTTGTAAATACCGGCAAGAGAAGCGCAGGATGCCGGTTCTGCAAAGACACCTTCCTTGGATGCCAACGATGCATATGCCTGCAATATTTCCCCGTCACTCACTTCATCAATGATCCCGTTTGATTGCTCTGCCGCCTCTACGGCAAGGTGCCAGCTTGCCGGATTGCCGATACGGATTGCCGTTGCAATCGTTTCAGGATTCTCAAAGACGCGGTTATTTACAATCGCTGCAGCACCTTCTGCTTCAAATCCGTGCATTTCCGGTAATCCAGTCTGTTTCTTCTCATTGTACTCTTTGAATCCTTTCCAATAGGCCGATATATTGCCGGCATTGCCGACCGGTATTGCCAAAATGTCCGGCGCAGAACCAAGCTGGTCACAGATTTCAAATGCGGCTGTTTTTTGTCCTTCCAGCCGGTAAGGATTTACAGAATTCACCAGAGAGACTGGCTCCGTTTCACTGATATGGCGGACCATTTTCAGCGCCTGATCAAAATTCCCTGTTATCGAGACAATTTCAGCTCCATACATAACAGCCTGTGCGAGCTTGCCGCGGGCAATTTTTCCTTCGGGAATAACAACAATACAGTGCATCCCTGCTCTGGCAGCATAAGCTGCTGCTGACGCCGATGTATTTCCTGTCGATGCGCAGATAACTGTATCACTGCCATCTTCCTTCGCCTTTGCGACCGCCATGACCATTCCCCGGTCTTTGAATGAACCTGTCGGATTTGCCCCCTCAGTTTTGACATACAAATCGACTCCCCACTCCTGCGACAGTTTATTTAAGCGGATTAGCGGGGTGTTTCCTTCGTGTAAGGTTAGCAATGGTGTTTTATCTGTAATAGGTAAATATTCCTGATAAGCTTGCAATAATCCTTTCCAAATCAAGTATGACTACTCCCTTCGACACGATAAGAGCTTTCGATGCTTTTCACAGCCGGTAAATCTCTTAAACGCAAGATAATATTTTCATAATTTTCCAAAGATGCCAAGTGGGTCACAAGCACGATTTCTGCTGTATCTTTTTCCTTTACCGGGAGCTGGACAATCCGTTCAAAACTAACTCGATGGTCAGAAAAAATCGCGGTAATTTCCGAAAATACTCCTACTTCATCCTTCACAAGTAAGCGTAAAAAATATTTTGAATATTTTTCATCTGCAAGTTTTAACTGCTTTTCAAATTGTGGTGGTATTGCACTTTTTCCATTTACTCCAAGGCGCATATTTTTCATTACCGCAACTAAATCCGATACAATCGAAGTTGCTGTTGGCAGACTGCCTGCGCCCGGTCCGTAAAACATCGTTTCCCCGACAGCTTCCCCGTAGACATAGACAGCATTGTATTCATTTTGTACAGACGCAAGCGGATGTGTATTTGCCAATAACGTCGGTTCAACGCTAACCTCCACCTTATCCCCATTGCGCTGGGCAGAGCCGATTAATTTCATTGTATATCCAAGTTGATTTCCAAAGTACAGATCCTCTTTTGTAATGCCGGTAATCCCTTTTACGGTTACGTCTTCCAAATCAAGATTCATTGAGAAACCAAGCGTGGCTAATATCGCCATTTTCCGGGCAGCGTCCAAGCCTTCGACATCAGCAGTCGGATCTGCCTCAGCAAATCCTAAAGCCTGTGCTTCTTTTAATACTTTATCATATGGACTTCCGTCCTGGGTCATTTTCGTTAAAATAAAATTCGTTGTTCCGTTTACTATTCCCATTATTTTTGTAATATAATCAGAAGCAAGTCCGTCAACAAGGCTGCGTAATATCGGAATACCGCCTGCTACACTTGCTTCATAAAATAAGTCGCAGCCATTTTCACTTGCTGCCGTTAAAAGCTCTACACCGTGCAGCGCAATTAAATCTTTATTAGCTGTGACAACATGCTTTTTTTGTCGGAATGCCGTCAGCAAATAGCCTTTTGTCTCTTCCACCCCGCCCATTACTTCGATAATCACATCTATTTCCGGATCCATTAAAATATCCTCCGGACGAAGTGTCAACAAGGAATGGTCAACATGTACCGCCCGCTCCTTATCCTTATTTTTGACTAAGATTTTTTTGATTTTTATCGGGCAGCCAACTTGGTGCATCAATTTATCCTGATGATTTTCAATAATTTTCACAACACCGCAGCCAACGGTCCCTAAACCAAGTAGTCCAATTGAGATAACATCCACTAATAAAGTCCTCCCTAATGTTTCTCTAATAAAAACAATTGTTTATTCATAGTAGACATTATAATGATTCTTTTGTTTTTTTACAATAAGTAATTTGCAATTAGTTGAAATTTTAATTTAACCATTCAACAGCCGGAATTGCCAGCGAACGGACGGGAACTTCCACTATTTGAAAAAAGTTCCCCAAAAAGCGTTCATACTCTTGGGAACGCTGCAGAAGCTTTGCAAGTTGCTCCTCCATTTCATTTTTCCTTTGTTCGGAATTTGTCGTGTAATATTGCTCGATACCCTCTATGTAATGAAGAGGGAAGAGCAGTCTTGCATATAATAAACGCCACGAAAACGAACTTAACGGAGTTCTTGTCTGATAGTCAAAAAAGAACTGCCTGATTTCTTTTTCATGCGTTTCTCTCTTATGAAGATATCTTTCTCTTGTCCACTCAGCCAAATCCCTGCTGCAATGATCGAATACCCAATCCAACGGACTCTTTACATAAAATTGTTCTCCCCAGGTATGAACGGAAAAGCGGTGATGACAAATTGTACCGCTATCCTCTGCTGTCGGATCATCATCCAGCTCTGTATCCGTTAAATACTGAATTGCATTTTCCCCAAGCCCCATGTAATAAGGAAAGGATTGAATAAAAAGTGTCTCAAATTCATTTTCCGGATGCTGAAAAAGCCGGTCGCTCCACACCTTTTCCAATTGATCAATTCTTTTTTCCCATAGATTTTTCCACTGGCCAATCCGGCTAATTTTTTCAACAGGAAACATCACTGTTTTTCCCCGTGCATGAAATTTACTCAAACTTTTTCCTATGGAGCGCATTTTTCTCTGCCTGATCCGGGGAAGATAGAGAACCGTATAACGTGAACCGTCCCATTCACTGAAAATTTTACCGTCTTTTGCACGAAGAAACACGGAGACATTTGCATCCCCGTTTTCTTTCATATGAAAGGCTAATTTCTCCATTTCTGTGAGTTCATCTTCCTCAATGTTTTTACATGCGATCGGAGAAAACAATTGTCTATCCCGTTTAAATGCCTCGGAATGTCCAAGATGGATGCGCTCCTGTACATGAATATCATAATTTTTTCGTAACAGTTCTTCTAACATATTCTCCCCTCTTTTCCTTACAGTGCGATTTTTAACGAAGGTTAGAAGCCGGAAGTCGGATAAAGTGAAATTTCCATCAGCGTTTCTTCTAAAACTGACCTCTGATCTCGGGCTTCTGGTCTCTCTCTGGCAGTGTCCTACCGACATTATATGAACACAGCAGCTTAAACTTGAGAATACGTCACATATTTTTGCAAACACAGTATAATAATGAATACGATAAGTTGGTTCCGTAATAATGCGAACGAACCAGTTAAATTTGTAAAAAGGTGAAAGAAATGAGCGAAAAAAAACGCGATGTAATAGAGCAAACAGCTCGAAAATGGCTGCAAATCCGCGGGGTGGAATTAGAAAAAATTGCCGAACTCGTCTTTTCTCTACAAAAAAAATACCATAAAGATTTAAATATGCAGGATTGTATCGGTCACATTGAGAAGGTCCTGTCAAAAAGAGAAGTACAAAATGCAATTCTCACTGGAATTCAATTAGATATATTAGCCGAAAAGGGCATGCTTGAGGAACCGTTGCAATCGATGGTTGACACAGATGAAGGTTTATATGGTGTGGATGAAATTTTAGCATTGTCGATCTTAAACGTATATGGTTCGATCGGGTTAACGAATTACGGCTATATTGACAAGCTTAAGCCCGGTATTTTAGCTGTTTTAAATGATAAAACTTCCGGTAAATGCCATACTTTTTTAGATGATATTGTCGGTGCAATCGCAGCAGCCGCGTCCAGCCGGTTAGCCCACCGGGCAAACAATGTCGAGTAATTGTTTTGAAAATTTGCTTCAGATTCTGTGTTACCAAGGATATCCGTGTGTTAACCGAACCGTTCTATTCGTAAACTTTCTCTCTGGAGCTTCCAAGAAAAAGAAAAACGAGGCGAAATTCCTCGTTTTTCTAAATTTGCATTTTATCGCAGATTAAGGGGCAGTAATACCCCCACAACAACTTCAAAAAGCAATATCACGAGGGAATATTGGGAAATTCCCATTGATCAAGGCTGTCCAGTACATAGGTCGGCTGTTTTTTATGCTTTCGCAGCTGCTCTTTCGTCGTAACTCCTGTGTGAACTAAAAGCGTGTCCATATTGGCATTCATACCAGCCATAATATCCGTATCGTAAAAATCGCCAATCATTAACGTCTCTTCTTTTTTTGTTCCCAACACCTTTAAAGCCTGCTCCATGATAATCGCTTCCGGTTTTCCGATAAAAATCGGCTTTGTCTGTGTAGAAACAGCAACAACCGATGTAATAGAACCATTGCCGGGCATTAAGCCGCGTTCTGTCGGCAAAGCAATATCACCGTTGGTAGACACAAAAACAGCACCATTTCTCACTGCGAGGCAAGCAACTGCCAGTTTTTCATAGTTGATCTCCCGATCCAGTCCAATCACAACATAATCAGCATGCTCTCCGGCAAAAGAGAAACCTTTCTCAGAAATGGCCGATTTTATTCCTTCTTCGCCAATCACATATACAGATGCATCTTGTTTTTGTTCATAAATATAATTAGCCGTTGCCTGGCTAGTCGTAAACACAAGCTCTTCCGTTGCCGGAATCTGAAAATCCCTTAATTTTGCCGCCACTTGTGCTGGTGTCCGGGTTGAATTATTCGTCACAAATAAATAAGGCAATTGCAGATCTTTCAGTTTACGGACAAATTGAGCCGCTTCCTCAATTACGTCTGTTCCGCGATACATCGTTCCGTCAAGATCAATTAAATATCCTTTATAGGACTTCAATAAGCACACTCTGCATCTAAAAACATATACAAGTAAACTCATTACAGAAAGTGCAAAATCCGGAGAATCAGATAGAGACTCAGCTTCCCTCCTGATTGAAATACCCTGCTTGCACTTCGCTAGAGGTGTAAAATAGCTAATGAATATATATGTTGTCTTAATTTAGAAGCAAAGCTTTCTCCTTTCTTACACTAAGACTGTGTCTTTTTTTAGCCGAATTTAGTGAAACTGTAATGGCAGCATGAATCTCCATTTGCCATCCACGCTTCTCTTTTTAGTTCTTTTACTTGTAAAAAGGATTGAATAAACTGTTTTTCACACTGGCAGAGAGTCGGAAAATCTTTGGCTATTTCCGTATATGGGCAATTATACTCTTTGAAATGAACCTTGTCTTTCTCAACACGTACTTCCGGCATAAAGCCTTCTTTTTTTTGCAATCGTTTCAAAGCTCTTATCCGCTCAGACATGGTCATCTTTACCCCTAAATGCAAATATGGAGTGAGTTGCTTTTCTTTTCTTCGTTTCATTATTTCTTCGATCAGCGCTGTTTGTCCCATTTCTTTCAACTGCTGAAGAAGCTCGAGGCTAAATTCTTTATATTTTTTTGGAAATAAATCTTCTCCTTGTTGTGATAATTGGTATACTTTGGATGGCCGTCCTAATGTCTGTTTTTTCATTTTCGATTGCACGAGTAGGTCCGATTCCAATGCTTGGATATGTTTCCGTACTGCCATTTCTGAAATTTTCAGTTGCTCAGCCAACTCCATTATTGTCACTTGACCATATTGTTTCATCAGCTCTAAAATCAGTTCTTTTGTCGTCCCTTTTTTTGCAATCATATTTGTTCACCATCCTTGTTCATTTTATCGCAGATTAAGGGGCAGTAATACCCCCGCCTCCAATATGGAAGTGAAACCAATCATGATAGGCGGGGGATAAACTGCCCTAAAAGCCCGATTGGTGAAACAGGGCTTCAGCCTTTAGAAAAATCAGTCAGGCTCCGCGTGATAAGAATTTTCTTTGGGCTTCAGCCCTTAGAAAATTCAACCAGGCTCTGCGTGGTAAGGTTTTTCTTAGGGCTTTAGCCCTTAGAAAAATCAATCGGGCTTAGCGCGGCTAACCATCAGTGGGGGACGTGTGCCGACTAAAGGCGCAGGCGTCCTGTTGCAACGTCGGCACTAGTACGTCCTGTACGTCGAAAAACCACCACTGATGGAAGTTTCACTTTATCGAAATTTGCTATAAGAGGATGTTCAAAAGTTACCACTCTCATTAGTAGGAAATGAAACCTATATGACATTTTTAAAGCATTAATTACGAAATGCGGAAACAGGGCCAAGTTCCGTCTGTAAATATATTCTTACTCTTTTTGGAAATAATTTAATGAATGCAAGATTTTTCTCCCAAATATTCCCGAGATTTTCACCATTGATTTCAGTATACTCCTGCACAAGAATATTTCGAAACGGAATCAGTTTTTTTAGCACAACCGCAAGTTCCGCTTCAATCACTTTTTCATCCTCCAATATGTCAATAATGTCTTCATAGCTGCCGGGATCCCGCATAATAAAGCCGTCAATGATGCCGTTAGCGGCGTCTAAAATTGCTTCAAGGGTAGTATGGACAATTCTTTCTAAAGCAGCTTGTTTTAACGGGCTATGCCAATCCGATTCGTCTTCAAAAAGCTGAATTCGTTCTTCAATAAAAATGAGCTGCTTTTCAATTATATTGCGATCAACAAAAAACATATTTTCATGACCTCATTTCATTATCATCGTAACGTGACCTATTTAAGCTTTTTCATCACAAAATAAGCGCAGCCAAAATTGCAGTATTCATATAAATACTCTGTTAATGTACTAATTTTGGAGTCAAAGGAAGCCTTTTGGTTATGATCATCAAAAAAGCCTCTTAAACGCAGCTGACCGTATCCCCAATCGCCTACAATATAATCGTATTTCATTAATATTTCACTGTAGCGGCTGCGAAAGGCATCTTCATTAAATCCGTTGCTGCGTTCTTCTATCAGTTCATAACAAATGTTGTGGATACAAACCATTTTTTCACCTCTTTAAATCACCACAATACTACCTCTATTATAACGGATACACGAGCAATTTCTAAGTTAAAAATTTTTTATAGCAAAATGGATATAAGTTTGAATTTTTGGACGGTAAAAAAATCCCCGGTATGATAAATGAGATGGTGAATAACAGCCTTAACCGGCTTATTCACCATCTCATTTTGATTTCAGGGAGGGGATTCCCTTCTCTACGTGAACCATATGAATCATGTGCCAAAAATGTCTCTACTGATTCAATGGTATTCAGCTTACTACTTTGCTTCTTTTATCGTTTCTGATAATCGCTGCCTTTTTTTCGTTGCTGCACTTACTTGTTCATCTGCATGATAAGAAGAGCGGACAAGCGGACCGGCTTCACAATGACTGAAGCCTTTTTCCATCGCGATTTCTCTTAATTCTGCAAATTCATCAGGATGATAGTATTTAACAACTTTTAAGTGTTTTTTCGTTGGCTGTAAATATTGGCCTATTGTCATAATATCTACATTATTGGCCCGCAGATCAT
The DNA here is from genome assembly GCA_017898095.1 of Bacillaceae bacterium Marseille-Q3522. Lineage (GTDB taxonomy): Bacteria > Bacillota > Bacilli > Bacillales > Cytobacillaceae > JAGKQJ01. The sequence goes on from JAGKQJ010000013.1 coordinate 31,966, forward strand.
CCATCGTTTGGATAATCTCTTCTTTTGTTTCTCCCAGCCCGACCATCAGACTTGATTTTGTCGGAATATCAGGCTGTAATTCTTTCGCCCTGCGTAAAACCTCCAATGACCGTTTGTATGTAGCCCTTGCGCGTACCCGCGGAGATAATCTCTCGACCGTTTCGATATTATGGTTAAAAATATCCGGGCGCGCATCCATTAATGTTTTTAAGCTTTCATATACCCCGCCCATATCCGATGGCAATACTTCCACACTTGTAAAAGGATTTTTTCGTCTGATTGCCCTAATTGTCTCAGCAAAAACAGCAGCTCCGCCATCTTTTAAATCATCCCGTGCCACAGCAGTGACGACTACATGCTTCAAATTCATGATACTGACAGAATCAGCAACCCTTTCTGGTTCCTGCCAATCAAGCTCAGTCGGAAGACCGGTATTCACTGCACAAAAACGGCATGCACGTGTACAGATGTTTCCCAGTATCATAAACGTTGCGGTTCGCCGTGCTGCCCAGCATTCATGAATGTTTGGACATTTTGCTTCTTCACAAACTGTATGCAGGCTTTTTTCGCGCATCATTTTCTTTAAGCCCGTATAATGTTTGTTTGTATTTAATTTAATATTCAGCCATTCAGGTTTGCGAACATGTTGCTCTTTTGTACTCATATTCCCCACCTTTTCCTTTTATCGTTATGCAGTACTTCGCTGTATAAAATGGTTCTGTTGTCACTTTACCATAATGAATTATCTAGAACAACCTTTACACACTCGTTTTTCCATTATTTGATGCCAATGATTTTTTTATTTTCTCATAAACTAAGGACACTTAATGAACTCGTTTCAGTAAACGAAAAAACGAGAGAAATCAGGTGGAGACTCTACTCCACCTGATTGAAAATCCCACCTACGCTTCGCTTAGAGGTGGAGGTCTCAACCCTTAAAACATTCAATGATGAAGTGATTTAGGAAGGAAAGATGCAAGTGCGGTTAATCATTACAGTTATTTTATTTACCTTTTGCCTGATTATTAGTAATATTGTCCATGCAGAAGAGAAGCAGCAATATGATGAACGAATGACTCTATATAAAAAGGTTGAAGCAGTAACAAATATTCCTTGGTATTATCTTGCGGCAATCGACCAATATGAACGCAGCATACGTCTTGCCAGAAAAGACTTGAACGACCCGGAAGGAGTAATTGCAATTTATTTTACAGCAGAAAAATGGGCAGGAATAACAAATCCAGATTGGGAGGATCAAAATCCGCTAACGATTCAATTTTTTAATGGAATCGGGAGCGATGGAGATGGTGATCAGAGAGCAAATATGGCAAATGATGAAGATGTATTGCAGGCGTTTGCTAATTATATTTTAAAATACGGGGTTAGCCACAATCAAATTAAGATAGCTCTTTGGGATTATTACCAACGTGATAAATCTGTAAAAATAATTATGGAAAAAGCAAAATTATACAAGCATTTTCAGCAGTTAAATTTAGAAAAACATGCTTTCCCGCTTCCTTTAACGAGTAATTACAGTTTTCGCAGTACATGGGGCTTCGCCCGCGGCTGGGGAGGCCGCAGAATCCATGAAGGAACCGATCTGTTTGCTGATTATGGTGTGCCGGTGCGTGCAACCTGTTATGGAATTGTCGAGTTAAAAGGCTGGAACAAATATGGCGGCTGGCGGCTTGGCATTCGTGATATAAACAATAACTATCATTATTTTGCCCATTTAAGCGGTTTTTCTGACAATGTGAAAGCGGGGATGATTGTGGAACCGGGAACTGTTATTGGAAGTGTAGGCAGTTCCGGCTACGGTCCCCCAGGCACATGGGGAAAAATTCCCGCCGCACCTTCATTACGGAATTTATAAAGACAATGGCTATACAGAATGGTCCTTCGACCCCTACCCGCACCTGCGGCTTTGGGAACGCCAGGAAAAACAGAACTGAGGTCAGAGGTCAGAGAAACTCGCTTTGCGAGTTTCCACCTCCTTTTTCCGGCCTCCGACCTCTGTTTTCCGACCTGTTACGGTTTCTCCGGCAGATCAATAGAAGGATTGATCCCTTTGCCGTTTCCATTATAAAACTGCGGGACTTCTCCTTGGATGATTTCCATTACAACCGGTACGTTTTCTTCAATCGTTGTTAATTTTGTTGCAAAGGGTATAATGATTTGAACGTTGATTTTTAAATGTATATTTACTTCTATGTATGCGTTATTAATACCGTATTCTGTTAATTTTGGCCGGACATCTGATTGTATACTGCCGACAGCATTAAATTTAATCGGGATTTTTGGTCCTAAATTTCCTAATAAAGCATTATTCGTCATTTGTCCAAGAGGAATATAATAAAGGATGCCTTCTCCGGCTTCCTTTGCAAACTCCACATTTGTTAATACTTGCAGTTCATCAAGATTTCCCTCTTCTGCCTCTTTTATGTTTTGCTGAATCAGTAATGTAAGCTCTGCCCTCAGGCGGTTAATGATATTCGTATTAAAATTTACATTGGATTGACTGGAATCTTCCACTTCTTTCGAGGTAGTATCAATCACTTCCTGGAAGCTGTCATTTATTGCTTTATTAATCACAAGGGTCGCTATTTTCCTTGTTTGCGATTCCGCATAGCGCTCAAGCGTCGGCTTTAACCCGGCATTAATGATCCAAAGGCTGATAATCGTTGTAAAAAGAAAAAAAACAAACGTAAGCAAACATACATACCGAAAAGGTAAAGGCCCTCTGCGAAATAGTCTTCTGCGATACTTCAGCAAGACAAATCCCCCCTTACAAGCTATATGTATGCAATAAAAAGGGGGGTATTGCTTAAAGAGAGAAAAAAATTAATCCATTTCACAATGGATGATCATAAGAGTGAATTCTTCTTTCATATTTACCAAATAACTGTTTTCCAATTTCTGTCCTTGTTCCTCAATAATTTCCACAAATGGGCGGTCACCAATACCGCTATTTTGTGCAGCTACAATGCCTCTTCTTCCATCATTTAAAACAACCATCATTCCAATCGGATAAATTGCCACCGTCTGGCGGAACGCTTCTACAATGGTATGATCGAATAGGCTGTCAGCCCCTGCGTAAAGGATTTCCAAACCTTCTTGCGGGAGCATCGCTTTTCGATACACTCTATTAGACGTTACCGCATCAAAAACATCTGCAACAGCGATTATTTTCCCGAACAAATGAATCTGATCACCATGCAGACCGCGCGGATACCCGGATCCGTTCAATCTCTCATGATGTTGGTAGGCACAATGGGCAACGAGCAAAGGAAGTGTCTGGACGTTCCTTAATATGTCAAATCCGATTTGGCAGTGTTCCTTCATTTCATTGAATTCTTCCTCTGTCAATTTACCAGGTTTCTTCATAATAGTTGGTGAAATTTTTATTTTACCAATATCATGAAGAATCGCTCCCAAACCAAGTGTCTCCAATTCCTTTTCTGAAAGTTTTAACTGTAAGCCGATTGCTAATGAATTCATAGTAACTTTCACGGAGTGGGAAAAAATATAATTATCATACGCAATGGTATCGGAAAGCAGTGATAAAATTTCCTGATCGGATTTTATTTGATTAATAAGATCGCGTATAATCTCAACAAAACGCTTTGATGCTTTTTCAATCACAAAGGAATCGGAAAAATTAGTATTTAGTTGCAATTCGCGAAAAACAGCCTCTATTTTTTTCGTTGCTTCCTGTCTGACACGTTCTTGCCCGTCGTGATGCAATTGAATATGTGCAGCTCGTTCATCTTCAATATAAATATAAAAAATACCTAATTCGTATAAACGCTTGATAAGTCTTTCGCTCAGCTCCACTCCCTCTTTGACGAGCGCCTGGCCTTTCTCATTATATATCGCTTTCGCAAGTTTCGTTCCTGGTTTAACGGACTCCGTATATACTAATCTCATCCTTAGCTCCTATTCCTAGTGAACTTGTTTCAGGAGGATGGCAGAGAACTCCTCCACCTGTCCTGAAAATAGTGCATGTGGCATTTTTCCTTGTTTTGCTGGTGCCGTCACGGTATGGTTGTAGGCTGGAAAATCCCAGCTGTGCTTTACTTTCCAGCTGGGGTCTTCTCCTAAAAATATGTTAGTTCTTCATAATAAATGTGGTTAATCTGCTTATCATTATAATCGGTTGAAATCGATTTTTTTGAACAATGAAAATGATAAAACAGCAGGAAAAATGTCAGCTACTCTTTGGTTTCATAACTGTTTTAACTTCCAGGCTAGGATTTCACGTAAAAATTCCGGCAGATAATATTGCTTTTTTTCAGCACGAAAAATTGCCGGGAAAAACCGTCCAAAAGTAAACATATCGGGAATGGCTAACTTATAAAAATCATCATTTATAATTTCATTTCCGTCAATCTTATATCTTGCGTTGTCTTTTTCAATTGCTGTCGTGACCATTTTCCCCATCAGCTTGCCGCGGAAGCCAAGCCCCATTATTTGCATATCATTCCACTTTCCATCTAATGACTGGCGGACAACTTCTTTCAACTCTGCGCCACTAAGCCTGACAACACAAGGATTAATCGGATGCGGACAAATGCTCAGGATATCGTAACGAGTGACTTCACCTGGTGATAAGTCGTGTAAAATAACTCCCTCATTAAGCAGGGCACAGTCTGCATCGCACCATTCATATAATGCATCGCATAAAAGCTGTGCCAATATGGTTTTACATGTATAATGCGGAGATACCGTCGTAATGTAATCAGATAATTGCTGTTTCCCTTGTAATGTGATTTTTTCCAGCCATTCTTGTTCTTTGTTTGCCGGCGGAAGCTCACTTGTTTTGTATAGCTGTGCTTTTTTTTGCTTTATTCGTTTTTCAAGCGGATCATACGTGAGGATGATATGGCCGACGTACATACCGAATTTTCCGGCAGCTCCTAAAAGACAATCGTGAATCAGTTTTCCCTCATGAAAAATATGATGGGTATGTGCCCCTAATATAACATCAATCTCGGGAAAATCTGCTGCAATTTGTTCATCATCATGAACGCCAAGATGCGACAACAAAATAATAACATCTGCTTTTTCCTTTATCGCGGCAATTTGTTTTTTCAATTCAAGCAGCGGATCCGTCAGTTTCCAGCCCAAAAGCTGATATAAAAGCGAAAAATAGGCTGTCAACCCTATAACTCCAACTGTTAAACCTGTCCTTGTTGTATAAAGGTGATACGGCTGTGCCCAATTGGGGCGTTCGTTTTGCCGAGTATATAAATTGGCAAGAATTACATCAAATTGTGCATGATTATAAAGTGTGTTTAAATCCGAAAATGGCAGAGTAATTCCTTCATTATTTCCAATTGTCACAGCAGTATAGCATGTTTCATTTAATAAACGAGTATTTCCTTTCCCTTTAAAAGCTTCCGTATACGGATGGGACAAATCAATATGGTCCCCAATATCAAATAAGAAAACCTGCTCTCCCGCTTCTTTGTGCCATTTTACCCTTTTCGTCAGCAACTGGTGAATTCTTGGCCAATTTTCAAAATGACTATGTAAATCATTTGTATGATAAATATGAATTGTCTCCATTATCCCATCCCTTTAGAAAAAATCTAATTGTCTCGGCAACAGATCTTTATATTGAATATGCTCCATTGCATTATCCGCTGCATCTCCCCCGGAATTATTATTAAACAGCACGTATACCTGGTTTGATTGCTTTTCGAGAATCGTCAGGTTTTCCACCCATTCTTCTAATTCTTTCTTATTATAGCGGTATAAGTAACGAATTTCACGCCATTTTTTATTTTACCACGCCTTTCAACAGACAATTTGCATGTACTTTATTTTATCATATTGAGAAGGTGGAATTGTATTTAAGAAGCATAACAAACCTATGAAGCTTGTGATAATGAACGCTTATAAAGGGGGAAACACAGGTTCGTTGTGGTAATGTAGTTGCTGAAACTGTCGTGAACTAGATTTCCCGAATAATGTAAAAATCGAAGCTATTCCAAAAGGGAAACCAAAATAAAACCTCTATCACTATTAAAGTGGTAGAGGTTATCTTATTTGCGCTATTCTGTCACTGAAGGTGGGAACTGATTTTCTCTCAAATTAATTTTGGGTCAGCCTCGTTCACGTTGAATTTAATCATCTTCCTCTTCGATTTCCAGCAGTTCGCCGGTAGTTGCATCTACTTCCACTTCTGCTTCCCCGTTATCAGTTTTAAGCTCGATTTCATATTTGATAATACCATCGTCCCGGTCTTTTTCAATCTCGTGCACGGTTCCGTTAACGGCTTGTTCAGCAATGCTAATAGCCTCATCTTTCAAAATGATTTGCTCCTCTGTTACGCTTCCGGAATGATCATCGTCATCGTCTTTGTTTACCGAATAAGATTCTCCACTGTATGCGTCGATATGAACATCATAGTTGATATCATCTTTTTCCATTTTCACTTCATAAACAGTTTTATCCGCTTTTTTTTCTAATTCTACACTTTTAACTGTTCCATCCACTTCTTTTTGTGCGATTGCTTCTGCTTCGTTAACTGTCAGCTTTTCCTCCATGTTCAATTGCGCTCCGGATGAATTTAACGCAGCACCTGCAGCAACCGCTCCGCCAAAAATCACAAAACCTGCGAGTAAAAAAATGGTGAGTTTTTTCTTCAAATCGCTTCCTCCTAATGATTTATTCAACCTTCTGTCTTATCATATCCGCCGTACATGAGAAGAAAGAAAAAGCAACATTAAAATTACATGAGAATTTGCTTATTCATTTTCATCATCGCTGCCCTCCTCTTCTTCCTCTTCCCAGGACAGTGATTCTATTTCACCGGTGATTGCATGAATCGCAACCTCCACCTCTTCGTCATCTACAGTGTTGATTTCCACTAAATAATAGAGATTTTCATTTATCGTTTCCAGTTCAATATTGTCAACCGTTCCATTGATTTCAGCGAGAGCAATCTCTTCTGCTTCCTGTTCGCCAATTCTTACAGCCGGTTGTACAGTTTGCTCCGGGGTGGAGGAAATAATATTTCCGGAATGTGCATCAACAAGCAATGTTGTTATATTCTCATTCTCTTTCACATTAACGCGATACATGTTCTTCTCGTTTTCTGTAACCTGCCTGATCGATTGAATTTCTCCGCTTCCATTTTGTTGAATAATTTCTCTGACTTCTGCTTCATTTATGATATTTTCTGCCGCTTTATCTTGAGCAATTTGATTTTCCGTCGCTTTCACTCTGGTAAGAGAAACTACCCCGCCTGAATTCTTGTCTATTACGATTTCATATGTTCCTAATTCCTGCTCAACTTGCATAACATAATTGTCTTTTTCCATTTGAATTGTGGAAATCTTGCCTTTGTAACGCTTTGCAACAATATCCTTTACTTCTGCTTCCGTCAATGCGTTTGCGGAAGATAGCAAAGGGAGCATTTGCAGCATTCCGGCTAACAGCACCATCCCCCCAATCAGTCCGATTAATAAAAGGAATAGCGGTTTTTTCTTCATGTAGCACCTCCACATTTTATCTTTGAATATTTTAAGGATTAAGACCCCCACCTTTAAGCGAAGCGTAGGTGAGATTTTCCAATCAAGAGAAATAGAGTCTCCACCTGATTCCCCGCACTTCTCAATATTATGACAAATGAAAATGAGAATTTGCTGAGAAAATATCATGTTTATCTTTCCATGTTTGAACTTCCACGTGGGATTTATTAATCAGGTGGGATAAAGTGAAACTTCCATCAGTAGGGGTTTTCCCTCATCCCCCACTGATGGTTAGTCACGCAGAGCCTGATTGATTTTTCTAAGGGCTGAAGCCCTAAGAAAAACCTTATTTCACCAATCGGGCTTTTAGGGGCAGTTTATCCCCCGCCTAACTTGATTGGTTTCACCTCCAATTTTGAGGCGGGGGTATTACTGCCCCTTAATCTGCGATAAAGTCCCCACCTGAGTTTCGAAGTTCCTGAGCTTGCAGAAACGAGTTCACGTGATTTTATGCAAGAAAATTGTAACAGTTGTCCCGGAGCCTTCCTCACTTTCGAGCATCAGCCTGGCATTCATTGCAGTTGCAATTTCTTTAGCCATTGTAAGTCCGAGTCCTGATCCACCCTGCATGCGGCTTCTCGCTTTATCTACACGGTAAAAACGGTCGAAAACTTTATGCAAATCTTTTTTTGGAATACCAATCCCTTTATCTCTAATTTCAATATAGGCATAATCCTTTATTTCCCCAACCTTAACGATGATTGCAGCATCACTGTATTTTTTGGCATTTTCTAATAGAATATAGGTGAGCTGCTTCAATTTTTGTGCATCGGCAAAAATGATGATATTTTCAGCCGCTTTTTGAAAATAAATTTCTCTGCGGAAGGCTTTTTCAAAGGCAAGCACTGTTTGTTGCAAATGAGGGCCAAGGTTAAGCCGCTCAGGATTCATTTTCCATTGTTCATGCTGTTTTGCTAAAAGCAGGAGCTGTTCCGTCATATCCTGCATGCGGATTGCTTCGGAATGGATTGCTTCGATTGACTCATTGAATATCGACCGGTCTTCCACACCTCTTCTTTTTAACAGACTTGCATAGCTTTCAATGACCGTTAAGGGAGTACGAAGTTCATGCGATGCATTGGCGATAAATTGCTCCTGTTTTTCAAAGTTGCTCTCCAACAAATCCATCATATGGTTAAAGGTGATCCCCATCTCATGCAGTTCATCATTCGATTTATTCGCTATCTTTATTCTTTTAAAATTTCCGCTTTTGCGTATTTCCGCCATTGTAGCAATCATCGAAGTAATCGGTCCCGTTATCAGTTTACTTAACAAGAGAGAGGAAACCAGAACTGGAATCGTTGCGATCATCGTAACCGTTATTAACACAATCCGTAAAATATCCACATTATCAACTGCAGTCTGGATATTTTGCGTCAATTGCATATTGACAACCCGGCCATCGGTCCAAATAATCGGAATCGATTCAAAGGAGTAGTTGCTGCCGGCAAATGAGATTGTTGCTGATTTTTCTTCATGATAATATTGTACTTGCCTGTCGCCAAGTTCCTTTTCAGAAGGTGGAGAAATCACGGAGTGCAGGGGTTCCACTTGTCCTTCGGCAACAATTTGAATCATGCCGTCAACAGGAGTATATGCAAGTATTAATTTATCATCGGGAATCGTTCCGAGTGACAAATGAAACGCTTCTACTATTTTCTCTGCTTCTGCTTTAACTTGTTCTTTTTCACTATTAATCATTAAATTGCTGAATAAGAAATAGATAAAAAAATTCATGACAATGAATAAACCGATAAAGAGAACCGCTGTGGACAAATTGATTTTATTTCGCAGCTTCATGTGGCTCCCTCAATACATATCCAACACCGCGAACAGTATGGATAAGCGGTTGCATTTCTTTAAAATCTACTTTTTTACGAATATAGCGGATATAGACATCGACTACATTGGTATCTCCGAAATAATCCATTCCCCAGACCGCTTCGATAATTTGTTCTCTATTCAGTACTTGTCGTTTATTTTTCATTAAATAAACAAGTAAATCAAATTCCCTTGGTGTAAGATCAATTGTATGGTTACTCCTTGTTACTTCTCTCGTTTTTAGATGAACGGTCAGATTGGAAAACTTCAGCATATCTGCTTGTTCTTCATGCTCTGATTCTGTGGCTTTTACCCGTAGTGCAGCGCGGATTCTTGCGAGCAGCTCTTCGATCTGGAATGGTTTTGTTACGTAGTCATTTGCCCCATAATCGAGTCCAGATACTTTATCTTCCACTGAGCTTTTCGCTGTTAGAAGAATGATAGGTGTCATCGTATCATGGATGCGAATACGCCGCAGCAATTCAATTCCGCTTATTCCCGGCAGCATTACATCTAGGAGGATGAGACTCCAATTCCCGTTGCGGTACAAATCAAACGCTTCCAATCCATCCCTGGCTTTTGCAACTTTGTAGCCTTCGTATTCCAGCTCTATTTCAAGCAGCCGCAAGATTTTTTCTTCATCTTCCACAACTAAAATAGATTTGTTCTCCACTTTGTTCTCCCCCTTGTTTTCGGTTTTTTCATTGCATATTTAACGGGTGAATGACCCACCTCGAATTGCTTGCTTCTCATTAGGTATCTTTTTAAACAGTCACTTTTTTTCACAATAAAATCGATACGTATTATCGAAGAGAACCTTCTCAAAATGAGAGGTGTCAGGTTAAATTTGCTGCTATTTTTACATCATACCGTATAATAACATGAATGAAAACCGGTTACACAACAGGACATAAAGTGAAACTTCCATCAGTGGGGGTTTTTCGACGTACAGGACGTACTAGTGCCGACGTTGCAACAGGACGCCTAAGCCTTTAGTCGGCCTTCATCCCCCACATAAAATGACTGGTATCACCTCCATTTTTGAGGTGGGGGTATTACTGCCCCTTAATCTGCGATAAATAAAAGAGCTGATCTCTATCAAACAAGATCAGCCTGCTCCTCTGCCCTTATTTTACTTTCAAATTCGATTTTCTTATGAGTTCCGTCACAAAATGGTTTTTGATCGGATGCTCCGCATCGGCATAATGAATAAACAGCCTTTGTCTGAAAAGCATTTCCTTTAGCATCCAATAGTTCAATATCCCCTGAAACACGTATCGGCCCATTATCAAATACCTGTATTTTATCCATATCTCCATCACCTTTTTATTTGACATGTAAATCTAAATCGCTGTTTTTACGGACACCTCTTACGAATACTTTAGCCAATTAACGGAAACATTATAACTATTCTTTCGGAAAAAGGAGGTTTTAAGCTTGGACAAACAGCGTGCACAGGAAATTGTTGTTTCACCGGATATGGTAAACGTCACTTATGAAGGCGTTCCTATTTATATTCAGCATGTTGATGAAAACAAAGAAACAGCAAGAATTTATCCTCTAAATGAACCAGACAATGAACAAGAAGTACCATTAAACAAACTACACGAACATGAGCAATTTTCATAAGCAAACAAAATCTCCATTAGATATGCAGGTTTATATGCCAGAGTAAAATAATTTTTGAAGAGTCAGCAAAAAACTGGCTCTTTTTTTCTTTTGAATATTTTGATATTGAACACAGGGCATTTAATTGCGGGAACGCAAAAACAAATTGGTTTATTGAATTGTTTAATAATCTCAGCGAAATTTCTCGACTTACATTTTACAAATTTGAACAGCAACGACAACACTACGACCTTCACAGAGATGACTTTAGTAAAACAAAGTTCCACTATAAAGAGAATAAACGTCTTAACCAAAAAATATTAGAACAGATATCAGAAGAATATTTAATACAATTTAGAATCTCTACCGCAAAAGGAAGAGTACATGAAATAAGAT
>JAGKQJ010000140.1 GCA_017898095.1 Bacillaceae bacterium Marseille-Q3522
AACTTAAAATTCTTAAAACCTGTCTAAATTATATGTAAGAGTTCCGTAAATTTAGAATTTTGAAGAAAAAATTGTGGTTAAATAACCGTAGAAAGGAGGTTCATAAATGAAGCAAGTGGAATTGGTCGATGTTTCCAAATCATATTCAAAACAGAAGAATGTATTGAATGAAATTAATCTGACCATTGAAAAAGGAGAGTTTTTTGTTCTTGTGGGTCCTTCCGGTTCTGGAAAGAGTACTTTGCTTAGAATGATCGCGGGTCTGGAAGACATTACAAGCGGGGTTATGAAAATGGATGACAAAGTGGTCAATCATCTACCGCCAAAAGACCGCAATCTGTCGATGGTCTTTCAAAATTATGCGCTCTATCCTCATTTAACTGTGGAGCAAAATATTCTTTTCGGCTTGCAGGCAAAGAAAGTGGACAAGCAAGAACAGCAAAAGCGTCTGAAAGAAACGGCAGAAATGATGGGGCTGACTGATTTGTTAAAACGGAAACCGAGAGAACTTTCCGGAGGGCAAAAACAGCGTGTTGCTCTTGCAAGATCTGTTGTCAGCCAAGCACCACTTTGTTTGATGGACGAGCCCCTATCAAATCTTGACGCAAAACTGCGTGCGCAAATGCGCAGTGAAATCCGCCGTTTGCAGAAAAGACTGGGACTGACGATGGTGTATGTAACACACGATCAAATCGAAGCAATGACAATGGGTGACCGGATCATGGTTTTAAATGACGGGAAAATTCAACAGGTTGGTGAACCGATTACCTTATACAATAGACCAAGCAATCTCTTTGTAGCCTCCTTTATCGGGTCGCCAAAGATGAACTTAGGAAAGGCAGTCTATGCCGATCAGCAATTAATTATTGAAGATAATCTAAATATACCTGTTGACCCGGCTATTGAGACAGATATATCAAATAATACAAATATTACCATTGGCATCAGAGCGGAGCATATTTTAGCCGGAACAAACGAAAAGAAGACACATGTACTTGAGGTAATCAATGTCGAACAATTAGGCAATGAAACATTGCTTGCGTTTGAAATTGGCAAAGAAATTTGGACAGCAAAATGGCCGGGTCAATGGATGATTCAAGTCGGGGATAAAGTACCGGTTCTTATCAGCATGGAAAACTTTAGCTTTTTCGATACGGATTCAGGGGAATTGCTAAATGCAGCCGACTGCAAAAAAGCACAAGGATTGTTGCAATATGAGTGAAATAACAATGCAATCAGAAACGGTAAGCCAGGTTCAGTTTGACACCATAAAAAAACGGCAACGTGTGAAAAGTTTTGTGAAAGGGATTCTGTTTCTTTCCCCTTCCATTCTATTATTTTCTATTTTCTTGTTTTATCCGTTACTGCGCACGATTTATTTAAGCTTTTTTCTGACGAATGCCGCTGGATCGCCAACTGTATTTGTTGGTTTTGACAACTATGTTAGGATTTTCACATCACCGATCTTTATGCAAAGCCTGAAAGCGACATTTTTATTTGTTCTTTATACCGTTCCAGGTACGGTACTAATAAGTTTATTTTTGGCTATTATTGCTAATGAGAAGTTAAAAGGAATTGGGATATTCCGAACGATTTATTCATCGACAATGGGAATTTCGGTCGCGGCAGCATCTGTATTCTGGCTGTTCTTATTTCATCCGACCATTGGCTGGATGAATCAAATTTTGGAATTATTCGGTGTGGAGGCAATTGGATGGCTGACCGATCCAAATTGGGCGCTGCTTTCCATTTCGGCTTCAACAATCTGGATGAATATCGGCTTTACGTTTCTAGTATTACTGGGAGGTCTTGCTTCCATTGATTCTTCGTTGTATGAAAGTGCAGCGATCGATGGCGCCGGCTATTTTTACAAGTTAAGACGGATTACGATCCCGATGCTGTCACCTTCCTTATTTTTTGTTTTAACGGTAACACTGATTAACGCATTTCAAACCTTTGGGCAGATTGATTTATTAACAAAAGGCGGCCCGCAGAATGAAACAAATTTAATCGTGTATTCGATTTATCAGGAAGCGTTTATGAATTATCAGTATGGTCCTGCAAGTGCACAGGCTATCGTATTATTTGTCATTATCCTTTTGCTGACCCTTTTGCAGTTTAAACTTGGTGAAAGGAAGGTTCATTATCAATGACAATGTCAATCAGCAGAAAAATCATATTATATTTACTGCTTATTATTTCAGGATTGCTTTTATTTGCACCGGCGATTATTGCGTTTTTAATGAGTTTTATGCCAAGTCAAGATATATTAACTGGCAAAATAATACCGACTGCACCGACATTTGCAAACTATATCGAAGTATTTGACAGATTTCCTTTGTTGAATTTTTTGCTTAATAGTTTGATTGTGTCGCTTGTCATTATGATTGGGCAATTAATTTTATCCAGTCTTGCTGCTTATGCTTTTACTTTCCTGGAGTTCAAAGGAAGAGATGCCCTGTTTTTTATCTTTATCGCAACCATGATGATTCCGTTTGAAGCATCGATTATTCCAAACTTCCAGACGATACGTAATTGGAACTTGCTTGATACTTATACCGGGTTGACACTTCCGTTTTTTGCTTTGGCATTTGGTACGTTTTTATTAAGACAGAACTTCAAACAAATACCAAAGGAACTGAAAGAGGCAAGTGAAATTGCTGGAATGGGAGATTTCAAATTTTATTTAACCGTTGTTTTGCCGGTAGCAAAAACCAGTTTAGTAACGTTAGGAATCTATGGATTTTTGACATCATGGAATATGTACTTGTGGCCGCTGCTTGCTACAACAGACGAGAGTGTGCGTACTGTACAAATCGGCTTAAGGCAGCTCCAATCCCAGGAACAGTTAAATCAATGGGGTGTTGTGATGGCAGGAGCTATTATTGTTGTTCTTCCTACTTTAATCATGCTGTTCCTCGGTCAGAAGAGGCTGCAAAAAGGTTTAACGGAAGGCGCATTAAAGTAAGAAATAAGAATGAGACTTCAAAAGCAGCAAATGCAAAGATTGCTGCGGTATTTATCCATGATATGATTCATAACCGGATACATTTCCGCTGCAATTCATTTGTTTACAATAAAAAACATTCTCTAAAGGAGTAGCAAAATGAAAAAATTTTTAATGGTTTTATTTGTTAGTCTCATTGCAATTGCGGTTGCAGGATGTAGCTCCAATGAAGGAAACAGCGATGAAAATGCTAATGAAGGAAATGACTCAGGGGAAACAACTAACGGAGAGCCGCAGGAAGTAACATTTTGGCACTCTATGGGCGGCGCAGCTCAGGAAACATTAAATTCAATTGTCGAAGAATATAACAATTCACAGGATGAAATTCATGTAAATGCACAATTCCAAGGAACCTATGATGAAGCTCTGACAAAATATCAAAGTGTTGCCGGTACCGAGAGTGCACCAACAATGATGCAGGTTTTTGAAATTGGGACAATGGCAATGGTAAACAGCGGATCCATTATTCCAATTCAGGAATTTGTTGATGCTGACGATTATGACATGAGCGGATTAGAAGAAAACATAATTAATTACTATACGATTGACGACCAATTTTACTCTATGCCATTTAACTCATCGACTCCTGTTATGTATTATAATAAAGATGCGTTTGAAGAAGCCGGCTTGGACCCGGATGCACCACCGGAAACTTTTGAAGAAATAGAAGACGCAGGAAAAGCAATTTTGGATTCTAATCCGGAAATGAAAGGCTTCTCTCTGCAGGCATATGGCTGGCTGTTTGAACAATTACTTGCAAACCAAGGTGCTTTGTTATTGAATAACGATAACGGTCGATCCGATACAGCAACTGAAATCGGCTTTACAGAAGAAGAAGGAAAATCAATTTTTGAATGGGTAGAAAGAATGACGAATGATGGAACATTTGCGAATTACGGCAGAAATGGTGATAATATGGTTGCCGGATTTTTAGCCGGGGATGTTGCCATGTTTATGCAATCTTCCGCAAGTGCAAGAGATGTTATTGATAATGCACCGTTTGAAGTCGGAATTGCCTTCCTTCCGCATCCGGAATCTAAAGATCGTGCCGGAGTTGCGATTGGCGGTGCCAGTCTTTGGATGATGGATGGTAAACCGGAAGAAGAATCTCAAGCAGCTTGGGAATTTATGAAATACTTACAAACTCCGGAAATTCAGGCACAATGGCATGTAGGCACCGGATACTTTGCCGTGAATCCGGCTGCATATGACGAGCAAACCGTAAAAGATGCTTATGAAACGATGCCGCAATTACAAGTTACGGTAGAACAGTTACAATCAACTACACCTTCATACGCTACACAGGGTGCCCTTATGGATATGATTCCGGAAGGCCGCAGAATTTCGGAAACGGCACTTGAAACGGTTTATAATGGCGGAGATGTTGATCAAACCTATCAAACAATGGTCGAGCAATTTAATGCGGCCATTGAACAGGCGAATGCAGCAAGGGGAAATTAAGATAACGTGAAGCTGCAATAGTAGAAAGAATTATGTGTTTCACGAAAACAACTCATCCCCACCTTTCAAAATTTGCATGTGATGAATTTTAAGGTGGGGATACTTCTTATTTTAAAAATACAGATAAAGGAAATGATTTTATGACACAGACAAAAATTTACGGACACCGCGGTTGTAAAGGTACTTTCCCGGAAAACACCTTGCTAGGGTATCAAAAAGCAATTGATGCAGGTGCTGACGGCCTTGAAATTGATGTACAAATGACAAAAGACGGAAAAATTATCGTTATTCACGATGAAATGCTGGACCGAACAACCGATGGTAGCGGCTATGTAAAAAATCACACACTTGCTGAATTAAAACAATTCAGTGCCGGGATAAAATTTTCCGATTTTCCGAAATTCGAGGAGTCTTGGATAGCCGAACGTATTCCGACATTGCAAGAGGTTTTAGATTTGCTTGCTCCTTACCCGATTGAACTAAACATCGAATTGAAGACTTCCGTATTTGCTTATGAGGGGATTGAAGAAAAAGTACTATCGCTTGTAAACAAATATGGAAAAGGCAGAAAAGTAATCTATTCTTCATTTCATTTACCTTCTTTAATAAGAATGAAAAAACTTGATCCTGCTGCAGACATTGCCTGGCTGCTAAACATAAAGATTCCACAGGCAAATGATTATCTGCAAACCTTGGAACTCGAGGGATTGCATTTAGAAAAAGCGATCGTACTGGATAACCCCAATTATTTTCATAGCTTATATCATAAACTCCGGGTATGGACGGTAAATGACAGCGATGAAATCAAACAGCTGCTTGATCTTCAAGTTAATTCGATTATAACGGACTTCCCGGAAAAAGCAATTGCTCTCAAAAATGAACATAAATCATTTGCTTAAAAAAGTAATCGTTCCCGTCTTCATCATTGCCGTTTTCGCTTCTATCTACTTGTATGTTTCGCGGGAAACGGAAGCGGAACCGGCAATTGTAGATTCAGCAAAAATCTTTGCACACCGTGGTGCGAACGACCGCTTTAACGAAAGTACTATCCCAGCCTATAAAATTGCCGCAAAAGATGGCGTTGATGCACTTGAAATTGATTTAAGAATGACAAAAGACGGTAAGCTTGTTGCAATGCACGACGAATCCATCGACCGCACGACAAACGGAACAGGCAACGTTTCCGATTATAACTTGGAGGAACTAAGAAATTTTCACACGGTTGGAAAATATGGAGGGAGAACGTACAGTGAGGCAGTTGCAACTTTAGCAGAAATTTTCGCAACTTTCACAGATAAAGAGCATTATTACATTGAAACAAGGTCTGTTAATGGCGAATGGATCATGGAAGAACCACTTATACAATTACTTCATGAATATGATTTAATCGAGAAGAACCTCGTTACCATCCAATCTTTTTCGCAAGAAAGCCTGGAAAAAGTGCACCGATTGGCACCAGATGTGCCTTTGACACTTTTATTTAGAAAAGGTGATTTTAGTCTTAGGGAAGCGATCTCCTCTGACTTTCCGATGATCGGGATGGAGACAAGTGATGCAACGATGAAAACTGTTAATGAATTGCATCGCCGGGGAAAGCAAGTGCATGTCTTTTTCACAAATAAAGAAACAGAAAAACAAGAGCAGGAACGGGTAAAGGCTTTGAATGTTGACGGTTATTTTACCGACTATATTTTATTCACAAAAGAATTAGTAAGTAAAAGGGAAGATGACTAATTCAATCAATATGGCCCTTTCAAAGTCGTTTGACCTTTTTGATTTCACTGTTTGTTACCAGTTCTCGGAAAACAAAAATACCCTGGTAAAAGCGAATTGTCAGAATGACACCCCGCTTTTACCAGGGTAATAATTTTTTCTCACGTATGTGTGTGTCCGGAAGACAGCACCCAAATCGAACCGAAAACGATAATTATTGCGACAAGAAAACCGTACACAATATTAATGGTTTGCATATGGCCATCTTCGCCCTCTTTCATATGCATAAACATAAACAGCTGCATTCCGGCTTGGATAACTGCCAAAATACCGATAATCCACATGATTACTGTTGTGGAAAGCGACGTTTTTAAAGCTACCGCAGCAGCTAAAAATGTAAAAACTAACGATAAAACAAAGCCAATGACATGCTGGACAGGAAATTTACTATGCTCATTTGCCATCTTAAGACACCATCCCTGCTAAATATACGAATGTAAAGATAAAGATCCAAACTACATCAAGGAAATGCCAATATAAGCTGACGATAAATGTTTTTCTTGCTGTTACTGGTGTTAAACCTCTCGTAAGAAGCTGGATAATGATTAGGATTGCCCAGCCGATTCCCATGGTAACGTGCAAGCCGTGCGTACCAAGGAGAACAAAAAAGCTCGATAAAAATGCACTTGTTTGCATTGTCGCACCAAGGTGGACGTAATGGATAAACTCATTTATTTCCATATAAAGGAATCCTCCGCCAAGCAGCAACGTAATAATTAGCCAGGTTAACAGTCCCTTCAAATTTCTGCGGCGCATTTCAAATATCGCAATCCCACAAGTGAAACTGCTGGTTAGCAATAATACGGTTTCGATATAAACATCTTTCATCTGAAAAATATCTGTTTGCGTCGGCCCGCCGGCGTAACGCGTGTTTAACACTCCATATACGCCAAAAAGCGTGGCAAATAAGACAATTTCCGCTCCCAGAAAAATCCAGAAGCCAAAAATATTTAATCTGTTCTGTTCGGTTTGGTATTCCAATGGTAAAGACGTATTGACTTTTCCTGCCATTATGCTCCACCTCTCCAACTTTGTTCCGTCTCGATAATCTCATCTAACTGGACATGGTAGCCGTCATCGTAATCAAAGGAACGAATAATCAGACCGATAATGATGCCGGCACTTGCTAATAAGGCAAGCGGAAGCCATTCAAATACAAGGAAAAATCCGGCAATTCCAAATGCGACACACATAAAAAACGGCAGCCCCGAATTGCTCGGCATATGGATTTCTTTCAGATCATCCTTTTTCAGCTGTAAGCCAACGTTATTTCTCTTCATATGCCAATAGGCATCCACTGTCTTTACTTCCGGTATATCCTGTGCGAAATTATAATGTTGTACCGGTGAAGCAGTGGCCCATTCCAGCGTCCTTGCGTCCCATGGATCGTGAGAAATATTGCGGTCCGCATGACGGGCACTCCAATAGATGTTATAGCATAACGCGATAAATCCTGCGACCAGCAGAACGACCCCGATTGCTGACACCATAAAGAGCGGCGCAAAGCCGGATTCTGCCGAATACGTATACGAACGGCGAACCGCACCTTTTAAGCCAAGGAAGAACAATGGCATAAAGGCAACATTAAATCCGATCGTAAACAACCAGAAATGGAGTTTTCCAAGTTTTTCGTTCAGCATATGGCCAAACATTTTCGGCCACCAGTAATAGAGTCCGGCAAATACCGCGAATACAACACCCGGTATTAATACATAATGGAAGTGGGCGACCAAAAAGAGCGTATTATGATATTGAAAATCCGCCGCCGCCATCGCCAGCATGACACCTGTTACTCCGCCGATCACAAAGCACGGAATAAAAGCAAGTGCCCATAGCATTGCCGTGGTAAATTTTATTCGCCCTTTGCGCATCGTAAACATCCAGTTGAACATCTTCACACCTGTCGGTACGGCAATCAGCATTGTCGTAATCGAGAAGGCAGAGTTGACAGTCGGTCCGGAACCCATCGTATAAAAGTGATGTACCCATACAATCATACTTAGAACGGCAATACCTACGATAGAAGCAATCATGGATTTATAGCCGTATAACGTTTTCCGGGCAAAAGTGGCAATCACCTCAGAAAACATACCGAAAGCCGGCAGGATGACGATGTATACTTCCGGATGTCCCCAAAGCCAAAACAGGTTTGCCCAAAGCATTCCTTCTCCCCCGGCGGCAACCGTAAAGAAATGTGTTCCGAAAATCCGGTCCATCATCATCAAACCAAGTGCTACCGTAAAAATCGGGAAAGCTGCGACAATGATAATTGAAGTAATAAATGATGTCCACGTAAACATTGGCATTTTAAACAATGTCATGCCCTTGGTACGCATTTTTAAGATTGTCACGATAAAATTAATTCCCGATATTAATGTCCCGATCCCGGCAATTTGCAGCGCAACCGCATAGTAATTGTTACCAATACCCGGAGTGAATTCTTTACCGGCAAGCGGGAAATAGGCTGACCAGCCGGCATCAGGTGAGCCGCCAATTACAAATGAAATATTAAATAGCATTGCCCCGCTGAAAAACAGCCAAAAACTTAAAGCATTTAATTGTGGAAAGGCAACATCCCTAGCCCCGATTTGCAGCGGAATCACGACGTTCATCAGCCCAATCAAGAAAGGCATTGCCATAAACAGGATCATTACAACACCATGGGTTGTAAAAACTTCATTATAGTGCTGTGCATTAAGAAACTCCATTTCCGGTCTCGATGTTTGTATTCTCATCATCACACCGTCGGCACCGCCGCGGAAAAACATCAGCACAGCAGCCAGAATATACATAATACCGATTTTTTTATGGTCAACCGTCGTTAGCCATTCCGACCATAACCATTTCCATTTTTTAAAATAAGTAAGTCCGGCAACAACCCCGATTGTCGTTAACGCAATTGAGATTTGTGCGCCTAAAATTAACGGGTCACCCGTTATTAAAATTTCATTCCATTTAATGTCCATCGTGTTCACCCCCATGATTTTCATTATCTTGTTCATGGCCACCATGTTGATCATTTTCTGAATTTTCGTCTTCTTTAAATATTTTTCCTTGATAGCCATGCACCCGGTAAAGCTCCGGATTTAAGTAGTCTTTTGAATTATAATCAGAATGGCTCACCCATTCTAAATGTGTATTGGAGTAGCTCAAACGGCCTAAATGAGTTGGTTTTAGTAATTCCTCATATTCTTCTTCCGTTAATTTCGGTGCTGTATCCCGGACATCTTCCACCCATTCGGCAAAATCTTCATCCGATTGTGCCTGGACTTCAAATTCCATTTCCGCATAGCCTCTTCCATTGAAGTTTGTATTTCTCCCAAAATAGGAGCCTTCGCGATCTGCAACCAGGTATAATTGCGTCTCCATTTTATTCATCGCATATTTTTGTCCGCCTAAAGCCGGAACCCAGAAAGACTGCATTGTTCCTGCAGAAGTCAGTTTAAATTCCACCGGGGTACCCACTGGAATATTGACATAATTCACTGTCTCAATATTTTGCTTCGGATAACTAAAAATCCATTTCCAGTCTGCTGAAGTTACATTAATGACAAGCGGCTCTTTTTCCTCGTACCCTTCCGGAACTTTTTCCAACGCATAAAGCGTTTTCACAGTTGGAATCGTCAACGCGACAACTATAATAATTGGGATTGCCGTCCATAATACTTCCAAAAACATGTTCCCATGTTCCTCTGGCGGCTCGTAATCTTTGTTTTCCGGCCGTTCACGATATTTCCAAACAATGTACGTAAACAACGCGAACACAACGACAACGACTAAAAGCATCCAAAAAATTGACCAGTTGATTAAATCTAAAATACTTCTTGCAACCGGTCCCTGGGGATTAAAAACAACCATATTTTCGCAACCGCTCAAAAATAACAGGGGGAAGGCAGCTAAAAAGAACAGGGCTTTTTTAAAAGTCATTCTCCATTCTCCTTTCTCACTTGAGATCTCCTATTTCCATAATACAGATATAACACATTATTTCACAATAATTGCACCATTGATTGAATAAAAATGTTAAAAAGTTCACATTTTAGACACATTTTTATTTATATTTTTTGAACACATTATTGAAAACAATGATTTTTGTCACTTTCGATATGATGATACCATAT
>JAGKQJ010000141.1 GCA_017898095.1 Bacillaceae bacterium Marseille-Q3522
TATTAGTATCACACAGTAAGAAAATAACGGATGGCTTAAAAGAAATGATTACAGAAATGACAGGTGAAGACGCAAGAATTTTTTCAGCCGGAGGCACTGATGACGGCAGGTTAGGTACTAGTGCACCAATCATTATGGAGAAAATTGAAGCTTGCCAGAATTGTAACCGCATTCTTATTTTTTGTGATGTCGGAAGCTCTATTCTCAGTGCCGAAGCTGCTCTCGATTTAATGGATGAGGATTTGAAAGAAAAATGCCTGATTGTAGATGCACCATTAGTTGAAGGCGCTTTTGTTGCCGGTGTCCAATCGCTTGCAACTGATAATCTGGAAGATATTTTAAATGAATTATCGCAGTTAAAAGTGATAAGTAAATTTTCGTAAGTGATTGCTAAACTTCTTTATTTCTCAAAAATTAGTTAAAGTGAGGGGAAAATTGATGAAGTTTTTACGAGGCGTTATTGGTTATTGTATTGCCGGAATGCTGGTGATGAGTGTTTGGGGGCCGCTGTCCGGAGATTACGGGATACTGGGAGGATACATTGCAGCTTTTATCATTATAAGTCCGATGTGGTTTATGAATCACTATGTTGGATTAATAAACAATGAAAATGAAAGTGCCTGGGTAGATATGGCTCTTGGCATTGCCATATGCGGAACAATGAGAGATACATTCATGAATGGCGGAGATGTACTTGTCGATTCATTACCAACCCTATCATTCGTTGCCATTGGAGCGATTGTTGGCGGGGTAGCAGCTGCTTATATTGAGAAAGATATGATAAAAGGAAAGAAAATTCCTTTTAACGAGAACAGTATTATAGAAGATAAGAAATCTGCATAAATAACGAATTGGGAGGGTCTAAAATGAGTGTTGGCTTAGCCATTACCACAATGGTTGGTGGATTTTTATTTCCGTTTGCAATTCGGATGATGTGGGATAAGATGGTTGAAAATTGGGGAGGAATCGGCGGTTGGATGGCTGGTGCATTTATTGTCGGGACGATATGGACAATTAATCACGGCATTGCAACTCCGCTGATTCATCAAACCGGTGCATGGGTTGATATGGCATGGGCTGCAGGAATCGGAGTTTTTGTAGCTTCTGCAGTTAGAGGAGGGAAAATAAAAAAAGCACTTCCTAATGTTGGTGCGGCAGTAGTTGGAGGAATCTTGGGCGGTTTTATACTTTCTCTTGTTCTTTGATAAAAAATAGATACGTATATTTGGAGGGACCACGATGAAAAGACTAGTCAATGATGGTTATAACGCTGTCGAAGAGATGCTGGAAGGATATTGTAAATCAAATCATGAATATGCGAAATTACTTGAAAATGATCCAAGAGTTGTTGTCAGCCAAAAAAAGAGCAAGGACAGTAAAGTTGGCATTATTATTGGCGGAGGTTCCGGACATGAGCCGTTATTCTTAGGCTATGTTGGCGAAAATTTTGCTGATGCAGCAGTTGTTGGAAACGTTAATACTTCTCCATCGCCGGAACCTTGCTATAATGCTGTCAAAGCCGTAGACACCGGAAAAGGTTGCCTATATATGTACGGAAATTACGCAGGAGATGTTATGAATTTTGATATGGGCGCTGAATTGGCTGCAGATGACGGTATACGTGTTGAAACAGTAACGGTAAAAGATGATGTCTATTCTGCTAAAAATATCGAAGACCGCCGCGGAGTTGCCGGTGACTTGTTTGTCTTTAAAGCAGCTGCGGCAGCTGCGGCAAAAGGATTAGATCTCGATGAAGTGAAAAAAGCTGCTGAAAAAGCAAACTATCATACCCGTTCCATGGGTGTAGCACTTTCATCCTCAACGCTTCCAGCAACAGGAAAACATATTTTCGAAATGGCGGATGGAGATATGGAAGTTGGAATGGGGATCCACGGTGAACCGGGAGTAAAAAGAGCAAAAATTGAACCGGCAGATAAAGTTGTTGATGAAATTCTTGGTTACATTTTAGAAGATATAAAACTTGAAGCAGGCGAAGAAGTCTATGTTCTGGTAAACGGACTTGGCGGTCTGCCGATCATGGATCAATATATTTGCTATCGTAGAGTAGCGCAAGTATTAGAGGAAAAACAAATCAAAATTTATAAATCATTAGTTGGAAATTATGCAACGTCAATGGATATGATCGGTATGTCTGTCACATTAGTTAAATTAGACGATGAATTAAAGGAATTGCTCGATTATCCTTGTGACACACCTTATTTAAAAATGAAATAATTATCTAACAGATGGACTGATCCTAAAGATTTTATTGAAAGTGCATCCAACTTATGATCAGTCCAATTATCATTTTGGGGGTATATATCATGACTGCTTTAACATTGGATAGAAGTTTTTTTATTAAGATGATTGACAATATGTATAACCTGATTGAAGAAAAAAAAGATTATTTAACGCAATTGGATTCGGAAATTGGCGACGGTGATCATGGCATTAATTTAAGTATCGGCTTTAGAGAAGTTAAAAATCAATTAAATACAATTAATGAAACCACCTCTGATATCGCTTCGCTTTTTAAAAAAATCGGCATGATCCTGTTAGGAAAAGTTGGAGGGTCTTCCGGTCCGCTTTATGGCAGCTTTTTTATAAAAGCGGGGGCCAATATAAAAGGAAAAAACGAAGTCAGCTTTGTGGAATTTTGTGAAATGATTGAATTAGGAGTAAATGCAATCGAAAACCGGGGGAAAGCAAGTATTGGAGATAAAACAATGGTCGATGCATTTGTTCCGGGAATAAATACTTTGAAAGAACATCTTAAAACAGAAACGGATGAAATCAAAATTTTTCAAAGCTTTATTGATTCGATGAAAGAAGGAGCCGAATCGACAGTTCCTTTAATCGCTAAAAAAGGGAGAGCGATGCGTTTGGGTGAACGGGCTGTTGGCCATAAGGATCCCGGAGCTGAGTCCGCTTGTTTATTAATGGAAGTATTTTTAAATGGCATAAAAGAATTGTCAAACTCTACATCTGTAATTCATTAAAATTTATTGCCATGACAAAGGTTTTGGCGTATGAATGGGCAGAATTTAACATTAAAGTCAATGCCATCTCACCGACGATTATTTTAACTGAACTCGGTAAAAAAGCGTGGGCTGGTGAAGTTGGGGAAGCAATGAAAAAACAAATTCCAATCGGCCGCTTCGGTTATCCGGAAGAAGTGGCTAATGCTGCATTATTCCTCGCCAGTGATTCATCTTTTTTGATTACCTGGGAAAATATTGCTATTGATGGCGGCTATACGATTAAATAGTATATGATCATCAAGTTTTTTATCGCAGATTAAGGGGCAGTAAAACCCCCGCCTCAAAATTGGAGGTGAAACCAATCAAGTTAGGCGGGGGATAAACTGCCCCTAATAGCCCGATTGGTGAAATAAGAATTTTCTTTGGGCTTTAGCCCTTAGAAAATTCAATCGGGCTTCGCGCAGTAAGGTTTTTCTTAGGGCTTTAGCCCTTAGAAAAATCAATCAGGCTCCGCGTGGTAAGGTTTTTCTTAGGGCTTTAGCCCTTAGAAAAATCAATCAGGCTCCGCGTGACTAACCATCAGTGGGGGATGAAGGCCGACTAAGTACGCCACGTCCTCATGTCTTCGTCGGCACTAGTACGTCCTGTACGTCGAAAAACCCCCACTGATGGAAGTTTCACTTTATAAGAAAATCGCTTTCCACTTTCAGTAACTGAATAGCCCCAAAAAAGATCGACCTCTACCACTTTCATTGTGACAGAGGTCTTATTTTGCGATAAATAACTTGAACTCACCCTTTTTGCCAGCCACTTGTAACTGAAGTGACTCTTTATTGGAATGAATATTGCGGAAACTTCTCTATTTCATCTAAAATCGGTGCAAATTTTTGTAAATCCCAGGCAGAACGGCCTATGAACAAGCCATTTACATTTTCTCCTTTTAAATAAGCGATTGCATTTGTTATGTTTACACTGCCGCCAAATAAAATGGGAATATTTTGTCCATATTCCGGGAATAGTCCTACTAATGTTTTACGAATAGATCCGTGCATCTGATGGACATAGTCAGGTGCGGCTTCTGTTCCTCCTTCGCCAATTGCCCATACCGGCTCGTAAGCAACCCAAAGTCTCTTTGCCTGTTCCAAAGTAACCCCTTTCAAACAAGTTTTCAATTGAATTGCCAGTGTTTCCTCACTAACCCCGAAAGCTTTTTGTTCTTTGTTTTCTCCTATACATAATAATGGCGTTAAATCATTTTTTATAGCAGCTTTTATTTTTTTATTTAACTCACAGTCATTTTCATTATAATATTGTCTTCTTTCCGAATGACCAAGTTCTACTATATCAATGCCTATTTCCTTCAGCATCGCCGGCGATATTTCTCCAGTAAAAGGGCCTTCTTCTTCCCAGTGCATATTTTGTGCCCCTAATAAAATGGAAGAATCCAGCTCTTCTTTAAGTGGGACTAAAGAAGTGTAGGGGGGAATAATAAACAACTGCATCCGTTTATCCCGGTCTTTGATCAATTCTTTAAGACTTTTACAATATTCCCTGCCTTCAGCAATCGTTTTATGCATTTTCCAATTTGTACCTATATAAATTTTATCCATCTTCTCACCAGCTTATTATGAAATTAAACGCATGTTCCGCCAAAAAACAGAAATTCCATTAACTAAACGCTTATAAAATGACAACTACATGATATCTCCTCTTAATTATATCATTATTTTTATCTTTTGTTATCGATTATTGTCGGTTATTGTGATATATTATTATTATTAAGGGAAAAACTGAGAATACAAAACTTTTTTATAAGCAATAACATTTATGAATACTTATGTAATGATAAATTAACGATACGAATTAGGTGGGAGATTATTGAATGTACGCCGATCAACGCAGAAATAAAATTTTAGAAATAATAAAAGAGAAGGAAACTGTTTCCGTAAATGAATTGACGGAGCTGTTAAATTTCTCTGCAGCAACTGTCAGGTCCGATCTAAATCAAATGGAGAAGCAAGGATTGCTTATCCGTACGCATGGCGGGGCGATGTTAAAAGAACAGGGAATCGATGTGGTGGATAAAAAGTATGAACACCGGCAAAGAAAATTCCGTGAAGAAAAGAGCCGTATCGGTTCTGCAGCCTTTCAATATATTCAGGAAGGACAATGCATCCTTTTAGATGCCAGTTCCACATGTTTTGAACTGGCAAGGTATATTGCCGATTCCAATATGAAGTTAACGGTTGTTACGAGCGGAATCGCTACAGCGGAAATGTTAAAAGAATGCCCTAACTTAACTGTGATTATAATTGGAGGAATTGTCCGCAGTGCGTCCAACTCTGTTGAAGGATTGCTTGGCTATGAGCTTTTGCGAAAAATAAATATCGATATTCTCTTTACATCTGCTTATGCCTTTAATTTAAAGGACGGGCTAACGGATTTTAGTTTATATGAAGTGGAACTAAAACGGGAAATGGCTGCAGCCACTAATAAAATAATCGCCTTGCTGGATCACAGTAAAATTAATAAAACTTCAATTGCCACTTTTGCGCAAACGGATGAAATTGACACATTGATTACGGATGTGGACGTTTCATCAGAAATAAGGGAATATTTTACATTTAGAGGAAAAACGATCGAAATTGCCGAATCACCAGAAATAGAAAAATAGTAATGATATCCCCCGTTCTATTTTGGACAGGGGATATATTTTTGTCATGCTAATTATTTTTCTGTCGTTTAAACCAGGAAATAGTAACATCCTTACTTCACTCTTCCTGCAATCTTCATTTACATAACGGTTTATCCGATCTTTGCTACTGATCCGTTCACAAAGACTGCCCCAGGAGGTAATTCACTTTTATCTTTGTGCTGATTTTCACCAACCACCAGCTCTCTTAACCAGGGAGATAAAAGTTACTTTTTCCCATCCTTGCTTTTCGTATTGTTTAAAAATGATTTTAACGAAGACAGCTTATTTTTGCAATGCTTTTTTAATCTTAATCTATATTGTTCTTCACCATATTTATAAATGGCGGAGATAATGCGGTTTTAAGTTAAATAAAAAATGAATGATTATAATCAGAGCAAGAGCTAAAATTACATGTTATCCATACTTTTTCTCACTTTTTCAGGTATCATCACAACTTCCGTTTTTAAATCAACAGGTTGAAATGTCCCGTCAATGCATTCTTTCCAATACTCTAAATGCTTTTTATCTATCCAATGCTCTGAATCTTGCACTTCTTGACCACCTGCACCCTGGACTGAATACCAATATAAATACTCATCACCATTTTCATGTTCTCTAAATATTGTTTCCACATACATCTTTTCACCTTCAAGGGTTATAAGGACATCTGTCATATTTTCGTTCAAAAATCTTAACCATTCGTTCACACGCTCTGATTTACCTTTTTTTACTCTGAATTTTGTTAATTCTACATTCATAATTAACCACCGTTTTCTTTCGTATTATATCTTCGTTACATATTTTAGTAAATAATCTAAAAAAATTAAATATTTGAAAAATTGTTTTTTTAAAAATCTAATCCTTAACGATCCTACAGGATCTCTACTATCATGCAAGTTCAATTTTTATTGCTTTCGGTTTCCTTTTCTCAAACGTGTAAATATGGGTAAAGCCGACTTCCTGTGCCAATAAAAGAGCTTCCTTTAAATGGTCGCCAACTGTTTGCACTATATGTGAATCGGAACCAATTGTTAAAATTTCGCCGCCCATTTCTCGATACAAAGATAAAAATGCCTTCGAAGGAAGTGGTTCCTGCACCGCTTTATTTCTCCATCCGGAAGTATTGATTTCAAGCCCGATCCCTCTATCAACTGCCTTTTGTAAAATTGCTTCGATAAGAGTCTGAAAGTCTGATAACTGATATTTTCCTTTTTCCGTTATTGCATAGCGCTTCATCAAATCAATATGGGCAAGGACATCGATATCCGCTTCGGCAACGAGCTTAAGTACTTCCTCAAAATAACGATAATATACTTCATACGGCTCTTTCTCTTTCATAAAGCTTCGTAATGATTGCTGATCAAGATTATGAACAGATCCAAGGATAAAATCAAGATTTTTGTCATGCAGTTCTTTCTGGTATTCCTCTTTCAGCAAATGCGGCTCACAAAGCTCCAGGCCAATTTTTATCACAAGTTTATCTTGATACTTGTTGCGGCATTCGGCAATTTGTGCAAAATATTTATTGAAATTCATATGCCCATATGTGACCAATGAAGGAATAACCGAGAAATGTTCCGTAAAGCAAATTTCATTGACGCCGTTTACAATTGCCTGAAGGCAAACTTCATCCATCTCAGCTTTTGAATCGAACGAATTGTTCGTATGATGATGATATTCTGTCAAATACATGTACTGTCTCCACTCCCAAAGCAAGTTTCTTCTGTTCTCACAGTTTAACATAAATATTGCTTGAGAATCGTTTTTATGCAAAGTTAATTTTCGATCGCTTTTTCTGAATTTCTATTTATCCGCGATTTTTTAATCGCATAGATTAGTATCAATAAAACCGCAATAACAATATAAGCTGCTCCACCGAGAAATCCCAGTAACCTTGGTGAAATCATTTCCAGCGCACTGCCGGCAAAAAACATTGAAACGCCCAGTAATGTATTGGCTAACGCCGCTGTGAAGCCAAACATCATCCCCCGGTGCTCATCGGGAATTTCTTTCATTAATACTGTATCAAAGCATGCATTGCCTACCCCTGAAAAGAAAGCTGTGCAGCAAAAAAGCAAAAATGCTAAAGCAGCTGCATAAGACTGGCTTAATAAGATCATCATGAGCCCTTCCATTATTAAGCAGATGATTCCGCTAAGCAGAAAATGCTTTTTTGTCCGGTTCGCAACAGAGAAACTGCTAATAAACCCGATTCCTAATGCACCGTAAAACATGCCGACACCTATATCCTCAAGATGGAAAATTTCCACGGCATAAACACTGATCAGAACATTATCAATCCCATTCACAAGCGGAATCAAAATTTCAGACAATAAAATGACTTGCAGCGGAATCGACAGCAGTATAATTTTTTTTAAGGAAGATACACGAAGCCGTTGTTTTTTATGATGGCCAGCTTCCCGCTCTGCTTCAGGAAAATCAATGGTTGAGATCAACCAAGCGGCTACTAAAAAAGAAACGCCATTAAACCAGAACGTCATATCAGGTCCAAAGAAATAGGAAACGATCCCCCCGGAAAAAGCGCCGCCGATTAGGACAATCCCAATAAGAACCTGTTCCATACTGTTCACCTTTTGAAAATGGTCATTCGCCACTAAAAGGGGAATGGATGCTTTGCGGGTAGGGGCATAAATTGCTTCTCCGGAAGCAAGGATAAAGGAACTGACATAAACGATCCATATATCCTCTTTTGTATGAACGAGCAAAAAGGACAACGCAAAAACAATCCGAGCCAAATCCGTTACTACTAATATTTTTTTCCGTGAAATACGATCTGCTAACGTACCGCCGATCGGGCCAAAGAGTAAAAATGGCAGTAAGCGGAGTGCCATCGTCATGCCGACGGCAAAACCGGAGCCCGTAATTTGCAATAGCAATGTAAGCATCGCGACTTGACTGAAGCGGTCTCCCACCCCGTTGACGACTCCTGCTAAAAACAACTTTCTATATTGCTTTTCTTCTTTAAAAAAGGAAGATTTCATCATAAACTCCTACTTTCACAACTATCTAATTTAATCATTATCTAATTAGTTTCACAAAAAAATATCGTGGTCGTCGATATTTTTTTGTGGTCAAGTAATTATTTCCAGTGCCTTATTTCATTTCTGCTTTTTTCGCGGTACAAATTCGTTTGCTGTGTCATAGCCTTCAGATAACACGTTTATGACACTTTCATTTATATGTCTTCATGATTTATTCATTCTTCAAAGCTTTCATAGCAGGCGTAGTTAACTCATTTCCCATTTTTAGGGCATACATAGCCATAAATTTCGATCTCTGCACCTTACTATTTAACAAAATTACTTCTCATCTATTGATTATCTCATCACCAAATCACATTTTTACCGGAGCCACCATAACTCCGGCGGGTTCAGTTCGTATATACTATTTTCCCGGTACATATATTGACACATAATCAGTTCCCTGCGAAGGGTGGCATAATCTTCATGAAATTGCTTTAAATATTCGTTGACTTCTTTTTCTGGATATTTTTTACCAACTTCGAATCCTTTGACCATATGAGCTAAAACTACAAGCTTTTTTTTGCGTTGGGCCGGAATATTCTTCAGCTTGCCCTCCCTGGTAAAGAAGTTGTTGAGAATATTCGCCCGCTCCGCTTCTGTAACAGACATTTCCACACTGGTTCCCCCTTTTCCTAAGGATAAAATCGCATTCGCGCTGCTTTCTAAAATTTTTGTATTAAGTGAAAAATAGATGGTGTTTTTTTCGCGCCGCTCTTTGATCAAACCGACGTCCCGGAGCTTGGCAATGTGATGGGTAATTGTCGGCGGCTTCAGCTTGAGCTTGCCGGCAATAGCCTGCCCGTGAAGCGGACCCTGCTGCAATAAAGCAACAATCCTTACCCGTGTTAAGTCACCAAGCGCTTTATGAAATTCAACAATTTTATTAATTTGCATCAGAAGCACCTCTAATTAAACAGATATCTAATTAGATAATAATCAAATCAAAGTTAAATTGCAAGCTTTTTAAAATAAAATTATGACTGCACCAAACTAATACTAAAAATCAGGCAATAAGAAATTCACTCATTCCAAAGATAATCATCAGAATGAATGAAATTGCTCTTCTTCTCCTATCTAAGGCATTTTTATTTGTAACATTACCATAATGGAAAGTTATTTGTACATACACCTACTTGAAAGCTATAACATATTTATGAAGAAAAAAGGGAACCAGGGGTGGTATGCTTGTATTATCATCATTATTACAGGGAAGCGACGTGGCAGGAAGTACTCAATTTATTACGCAGAAGTTTATTCGCAGAGGAAATGGTTTGTGCGATGAGCAGCGAACTTTATCATATTCCACAAACAGCCAATTTACAAGGCAACAACGAAATGCACGGACATTTAGTTCCTGCGTCTTATCATCGCGTAACAGCAGTTGGATCGGCGCAACGTCTTGCCATGGGGGAACAAAATCAATCGATTATCGATACAATGGTTGCGTGTATTGTAAATGCAGAAACACAAGACAGGTCTGTCAAACGATGGCTAAAGGTTATGAGAGAAAATGCTTCTGCTGAATTTAAACCGGTTATTAATATGATCATTCGCTGGCAAAATCAAGCAGAACTTTATTTAAGCCAGGCAAGGTCTACAC
>JAGKQJ010000142.1 GCA_017898095.1 Bacillaceae bacterium Marseille-Q3522
TACATATTCTATTGTCAACATCACAACCTTCCAAATTACATGTAATTCTTTAAAAATATTCATAAGAAGACTGATAGCAGCTATTACATAAACAGTTTGAAAATTATGTGACCAATCCTTATCTTACCTTACCTTTTCCCGACAGAAATGAGAATATTAATTACTGCGATCATAAAAAATGAGCAGCCGGATTTTCTTGGACTGCTCAATAACTGAGGAGGTATGCCCTAGTAAAATAATATTCAAAACGATCACTATTGAGTGGACAATTGCCTGTATCATAAAAAATAGGCATCACACATTCAGTAAAGAAAGGTATTCTTTTTTCATCATTAGCGCATCTTATTACGTTTTTAAAATAAGGCACTGCCTTTTAGCAAAGCGCAGGCGGACTTTTAAACAAGATGGTACAGAATTTCGCAAGTTTCGCGCTTACATTGGTTAGTAACCATCTATGTACAATTCGCCTAGACATTTTAAAATTTTGGGAAACTATCTGCGATAAAGTGAAACTTCCATCAGTGGGGGTTTTTCGACGTACAGGACGTATTAGTGCCGAAGTTGCAACAGGACGCCTAAGCCTTTAGTCGGCCTTCATCCCCCACTGATGGTTAGTCGCGCGAAGCCCGATTGAATTTTCTAAGGGCTAAAGCCCAAAGAAAATTCTTATTTCACAAATCGGGCTTTTAGGGGCAGTTTATCCCCCGCCTAACATGATTGGTCTTACCTCCATTTTTGAGGCGGGGGTATTACTGCCCCTTAATCTGCGATAAAATGTAAAGCTTCTTCTACATGACCTTTTACTTTTACCTTTCGCCATTCCTTAACTATTTTTCCATCTGGATCAATAATAAATGTGGAACGTTCAATCCCCTTATATTCTTTTCCAAAATTCTTTTTTAATTTCCAAACATCGTAAGCTGCCGCAACCTTGTGTTCTTCATCAGCAAGCAATACAAATGGCAATTCGTGTTTTTCAATAAATTTTTCGTGACGCTGTACCGGATCAGGACTAACACCTAAAATAACTGCATTTAAGCCGGCAAAGCTTTGATGATGATCACGAAAATCACATGCTTCCGTTGTGCATCCAGGTGTCATATCCTTTGGATAAAAATATAGTACAACATATTTCCCGCGAAAATCAGATAATTTTAATGTTTTTCCATTTGTAGATGGCAATTCAAAGTCTGGAGCAATTTCTCCAACCTGAATGGACATTATTTATCCCTCCGTTATTTACATACTATATTAAATAGCTTACCTAAAATTGCTTGCAAAAACAAATAAAACTATTTTTTCTTTTCTATATCTAATACTCTGGCGACAAAAGCTGCCGGAATTGTATAACCAATTAAAGCTTCCATCACTGCAATATAACGACCAATTCCTAACGGATATATATCTCCATACCCTACTGAGAAAAGGGTAACCGCACTAAAATAAAATGAGGTTTCCAAGCGATTAAAAAAGTTGCCGTCATTGCTCCATGCCCTCTCATTAAAAACTTCCAATCCATTTAATTCAAGAAGCAAATAGATAATTGAAAATCCTAACAAAATTGTAATATATGTTAAAGCGAGAAATAAAAAATTTTCTATCGATAATTGCTTCCCTTCCATCGTATTTGGAATGAATAAAGCTCGCAAACTCATGAAAATACAATAAGTAACGAAAATAAGCGTAATATAGAAGAGCATCACATCATCCTCATATCCCCTGCCGTTATTAATAATATATACGCAACTTGACTTGCACGCATCAATTTGAAATATTTTTGTAATATAAAAGAAATCAAATTGACATAAAGTGAAACTTCCATCAATAGGAATTTTCCGACGTACAGGACGTACTAATACCGACGAAGACATGAGGACGTGGCGTCTTTAGTCCCGTAGACGTACAGGACGTACTAGTGCCGACGTTG
The DNA here is from genome assembly GCA_017898095.1 of Bacillaceae bacterium Marseille-Q3522. Classification (GTDB taxonomy): domain Bacteria; phylum Bacillota; class Bacilli; order Bacillales; family Cytobacillaceae; genus JAGKQJ01. The sequence continues at coordinate 1,928 of JAGKQJ010000142.1, forward strand.
AAACAGGACATTGCGTTCTTAGTCGGAACACCCACTGATGGTTAAATGAACTAGTGAAACTTCCATCAGTGGGGGTTTTTCGACGTACAGGACGTACTAGTGCCGAAGTTGCAACAGGACGCCTAAGCCTTTAGTCGGCCTTCATCCCCCACTGATGGTTAGTCGCGCGAAGCCCGATTGAATTTTCTAAGGGCTAAAGCCCAAAGAAAATTCTTATTTCACCAATCGGGCTTTTAGGGGCAGTTTATCCCCCGCCTAACATGATTGGTCTTACCTCCATTTTTGAGGCGGGGGTATTACTGCCCCTTAATCTGCGATAAACTGATGAATGACAATAAATTAACCCTTTTTTAAGATTCAGACCCCTGCCATTATTCTAAGGAAAGTGGAATTTCTTTCTCAGGTTGAAATGGAGCAGAGTCTTTACTTGATTTACCGATGTTTCCTATTGCTGAAACGGGGTCATTTTTTTAAAAAAATCATTATAAATACCAGTCCATTCAGGAAACTGTTAAAATAGGAGAAAGCGGAATAAAGAGGAGGAATAATAGATACATGCACTTTACTAATTCGCAAAAATTACATCAAGAAGCTCTGGAACATATTGTGGGAGGAGTAAACAGCCCGTCCCGCTCTTACAAAGCAGTTGGAGGTGGCTCCCCCGTTGTGATGGAAAGAGGAAAGGGTGCCTATTTCTGGGACGTAGATGGGAACAAATATATTGATTATTTGGCAGCCTACGGGCCAATCATAACCGGACATGCACATCCTCATATTACTGAAGCGATCAAAAACGCAGCAGAAAACGGAGTGCTCTATGGTACACCTACACCCTATGAAATAACATTTGCAAAAATGCTAAAAAAGGCAATTCCTTCTTTAGAAAAAATTCGTTTCGTTAATTCCGGTACGGAGGCAGTAATGACAACGGTTCGTGTCGCCCGTGCATATACCGGCAGAGACAAAATAATAAAATTTGCCGGCTGTTATCACGGACATTTTGATCTTGTACTTGTCGCAGCAGGTTCAGGTCCTTCCACCTTAGGAACACCGGACTCTGCCGGAGTAACTAAGAGTATCGCGGAAGAAGTCATTACCGTACCATATAACGATATCGAAGCTTTCCGTGCAGCGCTTGAAAAATGGGGTGCCGAGGTCGCAGCTGTCCTTGTTGAACCAATTGTCGGCAACTTCGGTATCGTTGAACCGCGAAAAGGATTTCTTGAGGAAGTAAATAGGCATGCTCATCAGGCTGGAGCTCTTGTTATTTATGATGAAGTAATTACTGCCTTCCGCTTTATGTATGGCGGAGCACAAAACCTGCTAGGTGTTACGCCTGACTTAACAGCGATGGGAAAAATTATTGGCGGCGGCCTTCCAATAGGAGCATACGGCGGCCGCAAAGATATTATGGAACAGGTTGCTCCATTGGGGCCGGCATACGCGGCCGGAACAATGGCCGGTAATCCCGCATCTATCCTTTCCGGGATTGCTTGTCTTGAAGTGCTTCAGCAAGAAGGAGTGTATGATTATTTAGATAGGCTTGGTGCCTTATTGGAGGAAGGAATTTTACACGTAGCGGAAAAACATCACATTGCGATCACTATTAACAGACTGAAGGGTGCATTAACCGTATATTTTTCAAAAGAAAAAGTCGAGAACTATGAACAGGCAAAACTAACAGACGGTGAACTGTTCGGAAAATTTTTCAAACTGATGTTAAGTCAAGGAATAAACCTTGCTCCATCAAAATATGAAGCCTGGTTTATTACCATTGCCCATACAGAAGAAGACATAAAAAAGACGATTCAAGCAGCTGATAAAGCATTTTCTTTATTAAAATAACCCGCAAACAAAGAAAAAGCATACTGTAAAGGTTTGGGGCTTTTTAGTCCCAAACTTAATTCCTGGTAACTTGTGCATTTAAGAAAACTGTAATCATCTCAACTAACTCGATACCGATTCTTCTATACGAAGACTCCAATTTAAATTTCTGCGATTTTGAGTTTACAAACCTTCCACCGTCATAACGGGGCACCGGATATACAAGAAAATCAGTAAAGGGACAAATTCAGACTATAGGCTAAAGGTTGCAGTTTTCAAAAAAGGGATATCACTAAGTTGATAAATCAACTTTCGTGACACCCCTTTTTTAGCTGCGAAACATTAAGTATCTTTCATACCAAATATCGATGAAGTCAGGCGCAAAAGGACCCTTTCTTTGGCGAATCCAATGAATTAAACTTTTTACATTTGCTTTTAATATTTGGTCAATTACTTCAGGATAGTTCATTTCTTTACGGTGAAGTTCATATTCATCTTCATCTAATAAGTTGAAAGTCATGTCAGGAAATACTTTGATATCTAAATCATAATCAATATACTTTAATGCTTCGTGATCATAAATAAATGGAGAACTTATATTGCAATAATAATAGATGCCATCTTCCCGCAACATTCCAATGATATTGAACCAACGCTGTGCATGAAAATAACATACTGCAGGCTCCCTTGTCATCCATGTCCGCCCATCTGACTCCGTTACAATGGTACGATCATTGCCGCCAATAACAAGGTTTTGCGAACTTTTTAAGACAGTGGTTTCATCCCATATTCGATGGATATGCCCGTTATGTTTATAGCTATAAATTTGGATCGGTTCTCCTTCGATGGGTACGCCCATAATTTCCCCTACTTTCATTTTCGGACGCTTTGCAACCTAACAAAAGCTTTCTTCTTTTACGCGACCTAAGGCAACAAAGGCTTGTTCCTGTTTTGTTTTTATTATAACGTTTAGCGGCAAAATTTAAAATAAGGGCATCTTTATATTTTTATGTAACTTTTTCGCTTCGGTACGATTTGATCAATTCTTCAGTTTGTACGTCAAAGGTTGTTTGAATTTTATTTAATTCATCTCTCATCCGGGCAATTTTCGCTCGAATGCTTTTAATATTTGTATCTTCGTGCAAACACAGCAGTGCTGCTTCAACTTCCTGGCATCTTTCCAGTTCTGAATGTAAAAAAATCAATTTTTCCATCGTTCTCATTTGTTCAGCGACTAATTGATTAAATTTTTTCATTCTATCTCCCTCACTTTTTGGATATATTATTTCCCTCTTTCCATGTTCGCCGGGCATTATCGTATTCCTTTGACTAGTTCTGTTGATGATTCAGATCTTTTGTCGAACTAAAAAGAAAAAACACCCTACGAAAAAAGGGTGTTTTTGTTGCATATAATTATTGACCATTTTGTCCAGCGTTTTGAGATTTTTTGGCTTCAGCTTGTTGGTTTGCTTTTTTTACAGATTGAACATCTGTTTCACTGGCAAATTCAGTTCCAAATTGGCCTTGAGCTGATTGAGCATTTTGTTGTTTCACTTTAGAAGCGTTCGTTCCAGTTTGAGTTTTATTATTGTTTGCCATTTTTCATCACCTCCACGCTCATTAATGTAACCAAGCATGAATAAAACTATCCAAAAAAATAATAAAAGATTTTTTATCCAGCCTCTTCCTTAAACAAATGAAACGTCTTGTTAAAAATGAGCTGAAAAAACTACACTAATAATGAAATGCCGCCATCAACTATAATGGTTTGACCGCGAATCATACTGGATTCTTCTGCAATTAGAAATAAGACTGTGTGCACAATATCCTCAATCTCCACCATTCTTCCTGCCGGAGTTCTTTCTCTTGATTCCGCTAAAAGTTCTTCTCTGTTTGGAAAATGCTGCAAAGCCTCCGTATCGACAGCTCCACCGGAAACTGCGTTAACGACAATATTTTTTGGAGCCAATTCAACTGCTAAATAACGGGTAAGGGCTTCCAGTGCCGCCTTTGAAACGCCGACAGTGGTATAATTTTTCAGATAACGAATTGATCCTAATGAGCTTATACTTACAATTTTTCCTCCATTATCCATTAATTTTGCAGCTTCTTGAGCGCAAAATAATAATGCCTTGCTGTTAATATTCATTGTCCAGTTCCAATGGGATTCTTCAAGCTCCATTGCTGGCCTGAGAACTCCGGAAGCAGCATTATTGATAAATACATCAAGTCTTCCGTATTTTTCTTTAATTTCCGAAAATAGATACTTTATCTTCTCAACATCGCCAATATTTGCCTTGACAACTAATGCTCTTCTTCCAATTGTTTCTATTTCTGTTGCAGTTTCTAAGGCTGCTTTTTTACTTCTGGCATAATTGATAACAAGATCATAACCTTCTTTTGCTAAACGTATTGCTGTAGCCTTGCCGATACCGCGGCTGCTGCCCGTAACTAATGCAATTTTTTGCGCCATTTTTTTCCTCCAATAAAGTTGTTTTTGGTTTCATTTGCTTTTCTTAAAAAAATTTTAATATCTTTTGATGAGGTACTGGAAAGGGTAATTCCTTAATTTTTTCTTTAGAAACGACTTTTAAATCAGGTCGCTCCTCTTGTAATGATTGAAGTTTACCTTCATAGACATTAATTTTCCAAATAAGGTGTGAAAAAACATGTTCAATGGTAGTAATCAGTTCATTCACCTCAATTTTGGCGCCATAATGCCGGTCAATTTCCTGAAGAAGCTGTTCTCTTTCTGATTTATAGTGATGACTGATTTCCATTGTAGGAAATTCCCAAAGGTTTGCAAGCAACCCAGAATTTGCCCGCTTATGAATCAATGTATGACCGTATTCATCTTTTAATAATACAGAAGCAAGATGGATAATACGCTGCTTCTTCTTTTTCGATTTGACTGGTAATTCTGACTGCTTGCCTTCCGCAAAAGCAAGACAATTTTCACGTACCGGACATAAAAAGCAAGAAGGGGAGACTGGTGTGCATATGAGCGCCCCTAACTCCATTAATGCCTGGTTAAACAATGACGGATCACTTTTTACTATTAATACTCTGACTATTTCTTCAAATATTTTCCTTGTCGCCGGTTTTGCAATATCCTCCGTAATAAGCAGCAAGCGTGATATAACGCGCATCACATTTCCGTCCACTGCCGGCACCGGTTTGCCGTAAGCTATGCTTAAAATTGCACCTGCCGTATACGGACCAACCCCTTTTAAATCAGAAATGTCTTTTACATTATCAGGGACTTTTCCGGCGTATTTTTCCTGCACTTCCTTAACAGCACTATGCAAGTTTCTCACTCTTGAATAATAACCAAGGCCTTCCCAACTTTTTAATACTTTTTCTTCATCTGCCTCCGAAAGTGCTTGAACGGTTGGAAATTTATCAATAAATCGTTTAAAATAAGGAATAACAGTATCTACTTTTGTCTGCTGCAGCATTATTTCGGATACCCATATTTTATATGGATCTTTATCTTCTCGCCAAGGCAGACTACGCTGGTCTTCCTGAAACCAGCAAATTAGATTTTTTTGAAAATCGTCAATTTTCATATTTTCTATTTTTTTTATAATATTCATTTTTTATTTTTGTCCTCCAACTTGTTCAACAATAATAAAAAAAAGTATAAAATAATAATATAGGTAATGGTATCATAAAGTATTTGTACACCTAACTCTCTAAGGAGGTTCTTTTCTTTGGACACTGGCACACATGTAGTAATGGGCCTGGCACTCGCCGGTATGGCAACTTTGGATCCTGTTGTTGCCGGCAGTTCAGCAACCGAGACAAGTATTTTAATTGCAGTTTTAGCCGGCTCCCAAGCACCAGACATTGACACTGTGTTAAAGCTGAAAAATAACGCGACTTATATCCGTAATCACCGTGGACTCACGCATTCCATTCCCGCTGTATTGTTGTGGCCACTTTTGATCATAGCATGTATTTATCCTTTTTTTCCAGGTGCAAATCTTCTGCATTTATGGGCGTGGACATTTATAGCAGTGATATTGCACGTCTTTGTTGATATTTTTAATGCTTATGGAACTCAAGCCTTACGGCCATTTTCATCAAAATGGGTCGCTTTAGGAGTAATCAACACTTTTGACCCGTTTATATTTGCAATCCATATTGTTGGTTTAATTATTTGGGCTTGCGGTATACATCCCGGTTATACATTCTTATGTATTTACCTGATCATAGTCGGCTATTATATCTGCCGTTTTCATGACCACAGGAGAGTGTATAAAGAGGTAAGCAAGATTATTCCTGACGCAACTGAAATTATTATAGCACCGACGATCAATCCATACCACTGGCGTATTGCGGTTATGAATCCGCGGCAATTTTTCGTAGGACGTTCAGTAAAGCATCATATTCATATTCTCGATCAATTTAATCGTGTGCCTGTTCCGTCTTCTCCTGTTATTGAAGCTGCGATGAAGGATAAAAATCTTTCCGCATTTCTTTCCTTTTCCCCTGTCTATCGCTGGGAAATGAAAGAACAAAAAGATGGATATGAAATTAAATTTATAGACCTCCGTTATCGCAGCAACGGTCATTATCCATTTGTCGCCGTTGTTCAGCTTGATAGCGATTTAAATATAACAAGCTCATATACCGGATGGATATTTAGTGAAGAAAAGCTGCGAAAAAAATTAGAAATACTCCCGCAACAATGATCATAAATTCATGGAATTGTTTTTAAAAAGTAAATTTAAGGGAATGTCTCTCACCTGAAAGCGAAGCCAGAATCATTCAAGTGGAGTAGTGTTTCGACCTGATTCCTCTAGTTTTTAGCCTGCTGGAATGAGTCCCTTATTGTAAAAATAAGGAGCAAAAAACAATTGTTGTTTTGCATAATTGAAAAAAACAAACAAATGCTATTAACCAGAGAGACAAAATGTCTCTTCCCAACCCACTTCCCGGAGGTTCTTTTAATGCGTAATAAAGAAAGAAAGTTCCCAAATCAAAATAATCAAAAATTTGAAGGAGAACCAAACCCTGCTGCAGCATTCGCCTCCACACGGGCAAATGGAACAATAAATACGAATCCGCAGGAGAGAATGAATGCGTCCGGCATTAAAAGTTCCTTTTAGGAGGTTTACGAATGGGCAAATCAAAAAAAAGATTTGATAATGATGCATATTCCAGTCCGTTTGATTCTCCATGGTACAACCCAAAAAGGGCCTTTTCACAGGTGAATGGTGAAACCCAGCAAACACAAAGCCTGATTATTTTAGAAAATCAGACACGTAAAAGATCGTAAGCCGAAGCCATCGTATCATCTCCCGGCTTAAAGCAGCCCCCGGTACTTCATTTACCGGGGCTGCTGTTAATTCCCGGAAATCTTTTTAACATGGATATTGGCAATGCTTCTTCTCCGTGTCCTTCGGATAATCGAAAACCCCAGGCAAATACTCCGTTTATATAGTTTATTTTAAAATAAACTTCAGGATCTCCCTCGATTTCATAAATCTCTCCCGGTTTAAAATTATCAACATTTAACAAATATGCTTTTGCCATTACTGCTTTTCGCTCTAAAACAGCAAATTCATTAATGATCCCTAACTGCTCTGCTTTTCTTGCTTTTTCCTTTAAATGTGCGATTTCCTGTTCAAGCTCATAAGGTGACATCTCACTATATCTCTTTTCTGTATCCACATATTTTCCTCCCTTAGTTCAATTCCACGGCATTGAAGCTTTCACTTAAAAGTGAAACTTAACAATTTTTCTTCACCTGATTTACAGCCTGCATTAATTCCTAGTTCTCCTCAGCCAAATATTGTTCAATAATATCAAGAGAAAATCCTTTGCGATATAATGCAGCTTTCATTTTTTGCTCATATTCAAAATCTGAAAAACGATTATATTTCTTTTTGGCTTTCTCTCCATGGAAACGAACCGCTTCCATTTCGTCCGCCTTTTCTATTTTTTTTAAATTAGATTCTTTTATTTCCTGAATAAGGCTGTATGGATATCCTTTTCGAATTAAAAGCTGCTCACATTTTTGGATGAACATATTATGGGATTCTAATTTATTTTTATTTCGATATTTTTCGCATATATTATTCGCCTTTTCAAATTGCAAAGACAATGGATACTCCATCAAAGACGATTCAATTAGCTGTTCTGTAATTCCCTTCTCTTGAAGCTCGTAACGTATTACATCAGGACCTTTATCTGTCGTTTGCAGTTGAGTCCTTACATAAGCAATTGTAAATTTTTTATCGTCTAATAAATTAACACCCTTCAATTTTAAGATTGCTTCTTTAATAATTGCCTCCTCGAATTGTTTCTTCGCTAAATACTTTTGAATTTCCCCTTCCGAACGCATCCTGCTTGTCAAGTTACGAAGAGCTGATTGATAAGCCTTAGCTATTTCATCATAATAACCAATTTCAGACAAAGTAAATTCATCAAGTACACTGCCTTTTTTTAAGTTGAATTTTATTAACACTTCTTCATCTATACTAAAAGCAAACTCATCGCTAATAAATAT
>JAGKQJ010000143.1 GCA_017898095.1 Bacillaceae bacterium Marseille-Q3522
AAAAGTCGAAAGAAAGATATAAAATAGAAGCTAAAAATAGCGAATTAAAACACCGACACGGGTATAATGTTGCGAAATCCTCGGGTCTATTAGGCATGCAATTGCAAGGTGCCATGGCAATATTTACAGTGAATCTAAAAAGAATTTTGAAACTAATAGATCAAAAATAAGAGCAAAATAAAACCCCATGAACAAAAAAGACGACTTAAAATTCACATTTATGAATTTTAAAGTCGTCTTGTTATTGCGTGCTTAAAAAATGCTAGAAAAACCGAAGGTTTTTCAGTGCCCTCATATAAGAGCGCTTTTTTCCCGATTGAAAATCAAAGTTAGCAGTTTTCACTCCTCTTTCATTTTCCTCACCTTTCCATTTAAGAAAAAAGATCAGGTTGAAACATCTGTTTTTGCCATTGTTATATAATACGGTACTTCATCCATTATTAAATTCACCCGATCTTCTTATTTTGCTTCTCTTGTAGTTTGTCAAATATCTGCCGTACTCCATTGCCGGCTTTTCAATGTATTTATAGAAAAACGCCGAAATTACGATCGTAATGACAAATGCTTGGATGAAAATGGCCGAGAATGGCACAGTTCCATAAAGCGAATGAATCAATGTAAATAAGACAATGGCATGCATTAAATACACGCTATAAGAGATTTTTCCCAAAAATACGATGGGCTTGATTAACAATATTTTTGAGACTGACTTTAAGGATATCGCAAAAATCATAAAAATCGCAGCACCAAAAGCGATTACCCAATCGATCAAAAGCTCCGCAAAGATGGAATGAAAGAATGGATTGCTTAACTTCCCGGCTAATAGCCCAGAAAAAGTGTAGGAAGCAAAAGCAACAATTGCTAAAACTAGCTTCGTTCCTTTTCTACTGTCCCTCATAAGAGAAATCAATTTTTCTCTATGCTTTGCCAATATTGCACCAATAACAAACATTGCGGCATAATGCAGTGTCATAAATACATCGGATGAAACCGGACCTCTATACGGCTGGCTCGATATCGTACTAAGAAGATAGCCCAGTACAGTCATCGCAAATGCTGCACTCAAAACTGTTTGTACATTGAATTTTTTCACAAGTATCATTAATATTGGGAAAATGAACGAGACTCTCATTTCGACAACTAGCGACCAAATAACAGGGTTAATCGCATAATCGCGGAAATTTCCTAACACTAGAAAATGTTGCAGCAATAAACCGAGTGAAATGTTTCCTTCCCATACTTTGTTGAAGAAATCGCTTAGGCCGTGAATCGTACCGTTATAAAAAATACCGCGCAGGAACAAGGATAATAGGATGGCAATAAGGAATGGAAGATATATTCTGCAAATTCTTTTGAGTACGTATGATGAATAGGGGGTGTTCCTATTTTTATCTAACGATACATATAAAACAAACCCGCTGAGGACAAAGAAAAAGATAACGGCTTCATGACCGGCGCGAAAAATTCTAAAAGGCGATATATTCAGATAACTCACAATAGCACTATAAACACCAACACTGATAAAATGATGAACCAGAACAGTCATAGAAGCAATCCCTCTTAAAGAATCTAATTCTTCAAATCTGTTCTTCAAAATCTCACATCACTCCTTTTTTATTATTTTACTAAAGAAGCAGTGGGAGTGAGTTTTTAATTCCTTTACATTCTTTTAACAGGCAAACGGCTGTAAAAAGTGGTAAAAAACCTGTCTGGAATGCGTTTTCCCGTTTAAGTATGCTGCAAAAATGGCTGAAACAACAGCCAATTTGTTGTTTTATTTTTAAACTGGTTGTAATACCGATAACTTTTAATGAAAGCGAGGAAGCAAATGAATGGGAATATGGACATTAGCATTCCGTGTGATTCAACCTATTGTAAAAAAGGGTTTGAACCATTACAATATCAAAAAAGGGTTTGAACAGCACTACTTAGCCTGCCGATCCTGCGTACTCAGAGAGAACTTTAAGATCTGCACTTCTCAAATTGGATGGAAAAATAACCACGCGCTCGTTATGATGAAATTGGGGTATATACTTCGGGTTTTGTAAGTTATATGGTAGAATAGATTAATCTATATAGGCGGAAGTGATGATTTTATGGATTTTCCTCTAGAAGTGCTTCTATCATTATTTATCGTAGCTGTGTTAGCGGGATGGATCGATACAATAGCCGGCGGCGGAGGCATGCTCACGATCCCGGCGTTGCTGATAGCAGGCATCCCTCCTTCTGTAACAATAGCAACAAATAAGCTGCAGGGAAGCTGCGGAACTCTCATGGCAACAGTGATTTTTATCAAAAAGAAAGAGATCTCATTCAAAGACATGCGCCTTCCCATCTTAATGACTTTTTTAGGCTCTGTATTGGGTGGATGGCTTGTTTCACAAATTCAGGCAGAATATCTCGTCATGATCTTACCATTTATGCTTATTACAATTGGCCTGTACTTTCTATTTTCGCCAAATATAAGCAACGAAGACAGGCAGATGAAAATAAGCATGGTGCTATTTTCATTGATAGCGGCACCGCTACTCGGGTTTTATGATGGTTTCTTCGGGCCTGGAACAGGGAGTTTAATGGCATTAGCATTCATTTTACTGTGCGGATATAGCGCCCCGCGGGCAACTGCCAATGCTAAGATTTTGAATTTTACAAGCAATTTAGCAGCGTTATTGTATTTTATTTTTTTCGGGCAAATCAACTGGGCAGTTGGGTTCGTTATGATGCTTGGTCAATTCATTGGATCATTTTTTGGTGCAAGGATGGTAATTAATAAAGGGGCTTCCTTAATCCGGCCAATCGTGATTACTGTTTGCTTTGTGATGGCAATTAGGATATTATGGCAAAGTTTTGCGTGAATACAATTAAAAAGGAAGCCCAAAGCGGATTTTGGGCTTCCTTTTTCGTGGTATACACGGCAGATAAGAAGCAGTGCTATACGTACATCAAACCATTCTTTTTAGGACGAAGTTAACTGCCCCTGAAAATTTCACTTTATGAAAAAAGCATTCCTAGTCAGAAGAAAGGGATGCTTTTTTAAATATCTTTAAGATTGTTGTTGTTCTTCTAATGTTACCGTTTCGTGTTCAAAGCCAAAATCTGCGGGGTTGATTGTGTCCGCTGCAGGAATCCGGCGCAAAATTGGCACCAGAAAAACATACACGGCGAGAAACAATAAACTAAAGCTTGTTGCCGCAAAAACAGTTACCGGACCGAATATCGTTCCCAACACTCCGCCGGTAAGCGAACCAAGCGGCATCATACAAGTAGCGACGCTTGACATAACGGTCGTGGAGCGGGCAAGAAGATGTTCGGGAATAATATTTTGCATCACCGCAGAGTTGATGACGTTTGTAAGTCCGACTGGAACTAAACAAATGGAAAATAAAATGATTTTCAGTATGTAAATTGGTACAAGTACCGACGTAATCCAGAATCCAAAACCAATTGCAAAGCCCCAAATCATCAACTTACCTAAGGCGAATTTTTTAAAAAGTCCTGCCATTGCCGCGCCGCAAAGTAAACCGATCGACATGCCGGAAAGGAGAAATCCGTATGTCCTTGAACCTCCTAGCGAATCAGCGTAAGCAGGAAGAATTGCCATCGTTGCGGCAAAGGTAAAGTTCGTAATTGCGCTTGCTAAAAGCATCTTGCCTAGCACCGAGTTCAGGACAAGAGCAAAGCCTTCTTTCAGATCGATAAAGTAATGTTTGATCTGCACACCCGGCGAATTGACTTTTTTTACGAGCTGCTTTTTCTTCGGAAGCGACAGGGAAGCAAACAGAAAGGCTGCGACCAAAAAAGTAGCCACATCTGCCATGTATAGTGCGATTGCTCCTGCGAGGGCAACAATCGCCCCGCTTACCGCATTAAAAACAGCATCCGTTCCTTGCAATGCAACAGCCATCATCGAATTTCCGGCAACCCTTTGTTCTTTTGGCAAGATCCGCGGAAGCAGGGCATTTTCAGCCGGATAGGAAAACTGATTCAGGAAAGAAGCGATTGGCATGACAATAAGAACAAGGGTAACGGAGAGCATATCAAACAGATGCGCAAGCGGAATCAGGCTTAACAGAACTGCCTGCATAATTTGAGTTACAACGAGCAGTTTGCGGATCGAATGCCGGTCGATAATTGGCCCGGTTATGAATTGCAGCGCCTGCGGAAACATCGTCAAAAACCCCGCCAACCCTGAATAAAATGCCGAACCTCCCAATTGGTAGACGAGCCACATTGCAGCAACGTAATACATGCTGTCGCCAATATTCGTAATCAGCCGCCCGAAAAATAGTACAGAGAAATTTTTATTTTGAAATAGTCCCTTCATTGTTGAATACATCCTTTCTACTAGAACATATTCTAACTGTATCATTTCATCCGGACATTTTTATCCTGCCGGGGACTGATTAAATGTCGGGCTCAGGAATATTTTATCAGGTGGAGAACAGTCTTCACCTGATAAATTTAGATCTAATCTGATAATTTCTAATTTATCTTTCCATGCTTGAAAGGTTAAATTCTCAACGTTTACGCAAAGTGAAGGGAGGAATTTTTATCAGGTGAGGTAGAGTCCCCATTTGATTCCCAAGTTTTGAGCTTACTAAAACGAGTTCACTCATTCAAGTTAGGCGGTACCCGATGAGGTGCAGCCTGTTCGTATGCATAAGCAATTTCAATTAGGGTTGGTTCACTATAAGCCGTTCCCGTAAACGTAATCCCCACCGGCTCCCCCTCTTTTGTATATCCTGCAGGAACAGTAATCGATGGATAACCAGCTTTGGCGGGTATCATTGCACCAATATTATTTGGAAAAACAAGCGCATCAAGCTTGTGCATTTGCAGCGCTTCATCGATCCCATTTTCTCTTGAGAGAGAAGCGTCTCTTAGCAAGCTATTCAAATAGGCAGGTTCCGTTAATGTTCCGCTAGTCTCCTCTGCCTGTTGTAAAACTTTTTGCCCGTATTTTAAAGCCTTTTTCCCAATTTCGTCATTTTTACGGATCACATCTGCCAAGGTACGTATCCCCAGAGCCGAATCCGTACTTTTTAAATAGGCATTTAAAGCTGACTTGAATTCATACAACATCACATTATGATCCCAATTTGCAGTGGCTGAAGGTATTTGTACTTCATTAATAATCTCTGCACCTGATTGTTTCAATTCTTCAATTGCATTTTCCATCACTTCAAGCTTAGATTCACTTAAATAATCAAAATACTTATCCCGGGCAATGCCAATTCTTTTTCCTTTCAGTCCGTCCTTTTGCAGGTATTCCAGGTAATTGATGCCGGCATAATGATGACTCGTCGTTATCGGATCAGCCGGATCCGCACCTTTCAGAGCATTCAGTAATAAAACCGCATCTTTTACTGTTCTTGCCATCGGACCGGCCGTATCCTGGGTATAAGAAATCGGAATGATCCCGCTCCGGCTAATCAAACCGACCGTTGGCTTAATTCCAACAAGGGAATTTTGACTGGCAGGACTCAAAATCGAACCGGAAGTCTCGGTTCCTATTGAAATGACCGCGAAATTGGCAGCGACTGCCGCAGCTGAACCGGAACTTGAACCTCCTACGATAAATTCCGCTCCATATGGATTTAAAACCTGACCGCCACGGGAACTGTAGCCTGTCGGCATCCCTTCCGCCATAAAATTTGCCCATTCCGTTAAATTCGCCTTTCCTAAAATAATCGCCCCTGCTTCACGCAATTTTGTAACAAGAAAAGCATCTTTTTTTGCATAGAAGTCTGCTAAAACAAGCGACCCTGCACTAGTGTGCATCTTATCCCCTGTATCGATATTGTCTTTAATGACAACGGGAATGCCATGTAAAGCTCCTCTGCTTCCGAATGTTTTTCGTTCATAATCAAGCGCCGCAGCAATATGGATCACATCAGGGTTCAATTCAAGGATGGCATTAATTTTTGGACCTGCCTTGTCGAAAGCAGCGATCCTATTAAAATACAAGGAAACTAATTCTTGTGAAGTAATTTCATTGTTATTTAATTTTTGCTGCAACTCATCGATCGTTACTTCCACAAGCCAAGTATGATCCCGATTAAGATTTGTCATGTTAAGTTCATTCCTTTGATTTTTTCTGTAATAGAACGATTTTACTGTTTTAAGTAATGTTATTATTTTGAAAAAAATCCTGCCAACTATTTTATCGAACTTCATTAAAAGCTAATACAAGTCTGTACTACAGTGTCTTCATTGTTTTTTCTGATCTTCGTTTGTTTTAATTGTTTAAAGATATCATATAACAACAAGCTTTTAAATTACAGTCTTTATTAAAAGAAGTGTTACTGCCCTAAATCTGCAATAAAAAACAGGAAGATCGTAAAAATGTGACCTTCCTGTATATTTATCGCAGATTAAGGGGCAGTAATACCCCCGCCTCAAAAATAGAGGTGTAAACAATTGTTTTAGGCGGGGGAAAACTGCCCCTAAAAGCCCGATTGGTGAGATAAGGTTTTTCTTAAGGCTTCAGCCTTTAGAAAAATCAGTCAGGCTCCGCGTGGCTAACCATCAGTGGGGGATGAGGAAAACCCCCACTGATGGAAGTTTCACTTTATCTGGACAGTTTCAAATTTCCTGCTGATTGTTTAATGCAAGGAAATATCAATCACTTGATCCGTATATTGCGTATTTGTAGCAAAAACCGGAAAGCAGTGAAAACGTTGCTTTCCGGTTTAATTTAACTATTTTTTGTATTTAGAAACTTTCTGCCTCTTCTTTTATCTCATCCGGAACAACGATGCTTTCCGTTTTATTATAATCGGCGTAAGTTGAATCAAGTTTCATACTTGCTTTCATCGTATCACCATCAACGGTTATTTCCATATCAAAAGAGATATTGTCTTTTTCAGGATAATAAGTTTCTTTGTTTATCACACTAAATAATTTTACATTGTCAAACTTGATTTCATCACCAGAAATTTGTGCTGTTTCTGTAATTTGTTTTTCCAGCTCCTCTTTGAACGCTTCCTTAAGTTGATCTCCATTCAAGGTAGCTGTAAGCTCATAGCTATTTTCTTTCTCTTTGACGGAAAATTCATCGAGATAATCTTTCATTTGGTTTAGGCGATCCTCAGGAGATTGAGCCATATCTGCAACTTGCTCTTCCACACCAAGATCTTCCGCCATTTCCCAATAGCCGCCCATTAAGGAATTATTCATATAGATACTGTCTTCTACAAAATAAGTTTCTACAACTACAGATTCTAATGATGCAAGCATATCATCCGGTGCCTCTTCACTGCCCTCCGGCATCATCCCGGCCATAAATTCGCTCATATCCATTGTAATTGTTTGATGGATCGCCATTGGGTCTGTGACAACTTCCCCCTCCATGCTCATGCTCATTGAAAGCGGGTCAACTGATTCACCTTCAGGCAGCGACATTTCAAATGTCATATCCGCTGTAAGAGAGTAACTTTTTAATTCACTGCTTGCTTGCGCTGCTTTATTAATAACTTCCTCACTGGATGCATTCCCGCTGCCGCACGCCGATAATACAAGTAACAAAACGAAGCACAACAAAAAACCTTTATAATTTTTCAAGAATTCCCCTCCGTATTATATGCTTCTGACAATATTAAGAAAAATCTGTGTAAAATGGATTTATGTAAAGAAAGATGACAGATCCTGTTCATTTTCCTTCGATTATGTTAGCGAATTGTTTGAGTGATTTTTCTTTCTCCCACATAAATTGGTTTCCCTTTTTTTAAAGAAACGAATATCACTTTTCCCCCTCTGTTTTCGACAAATTTTTCCTAAATTGCCACCACTCCATGTTACCAAACATTTGCCATTAAAAAATCAGTCTAATTTCCCAAATAAGGGTAGAAAATGATTAGGGGCTTTTTTACTAGAATTGTTTGCAAAGGCAAGTATATTATCCGTTTTGGATTACACTTCTCCCCTCTATCGTGTAAAAAACACCCTTAACACGGGAAAAGTATTCGATTTTTTGGTATTCCAATATATAATTTTGCAAGATGATAAATTCAGCTTTAAGCCACCTTTTCTTTTTCTTTCGAACTATTCAGTCAGTTAAGTGTCACACGATCAATCTGTTCTTCAAGAATCTTGATGTTTGCCAGAAAGTATTTCGAAACATCACAAAGCTCTTCGATTGCTTTTCCTTTCTGATGTGAAAGTTGATTAACGATATCCTTGAACAGCGTCTCGGTTTCTTTGATGATACTTAAAGTAGCAGAACTATAAAGATGAATGTTTTTATACTTTTCATTATTAAATAGGGCGCTATCAATGTACGGACGCAAATTTTGTAAAATGTTTGGAAAATTAACAATGAAATTATCCAATTCCTTGCGGAGCATTTCTAATATCTCTTCAGCATTTTTTAAAGGTTTTAATAAGTTTTTCACATTTCTTCTAATATTGTCGTCGAAATTACTGAACAAGCTTATAATAAATCCGGGAGGATTTCCGTATAGGGCAAGATCCGTTACACTTTTTATAGTAATTGAAATCATTTCAAGTGTACTTTCAATCGTAAGGATGAGTCCTTTCAAAACCTCAACGATAGGAAAAACGATACTGCTGCTGACTGATTGAAAATTCATGTATTCCATTTCAAGGTGTATTTCTTTTAACTTCATTCTTACTTTCATGTAGGGGGATTCTTCCATATGATACATATTCGTATTTTGAACCGAACCGGTGTCATTAATCATTCCCGATTTTGTTGCAATAGCCCGGGCAAGCTGTTCGTCCCTATTTTTAAAAGCGGCAGCGGTATCGATCACTTGCTTCTTATATTCCATTAGTTGGCTCTTTATTTTTTCTCTGTTTCGATTAACGATTTCATAGTGTGCATTCACTTCTTGAACAACCGCGTCAATAAATGCATGCGCGCCGCCTGCAAATAGCGCCGGGATAAGCTCGCGATCGATATAATGGAGCCCGTCAGTGAACTCATCAATTTGATCCTTCATGCGATGGACATAACTTCTTGCTGCATCAAATAAACTCTCAACACTTAAATTGGTACGAGTGATAAATTCAATAATTTCAGCCGGAGGAGAATTTAAATATTTATTTAAAAAACGGACTTTGCTTTCAGCCAAGTTCAGCAAGTCAATAATCTCGTCTAAAACTGCTTTTAACACATATCCGCTCATTGTGATCCCTCTCAGCAGCGAATATCCTGATGTCCTTTCTATCATTTCCCGAAAAATATCTTGCAGTATCATTACACGTTCGGCAAACTTATTGTTTTCATCATGTACGATCATGGTGGCGTTTGCAATGTAAGTATCGGCAAGAGATAACCGCTCCAAAACATTTGCGTCAAAGTTATTCACAAGATTTGCCATCATTTCTTCATTAATCTCAATCCGCTCGGAAGAGCCTCCGTAAAGCGGTTTTCCCGACCAAATACTAGTAACAATATGTGCATCCGCTTCCATTAAAATTTTTCCATAGCCTGGATCGCCAGCCGTACCAACCTTATAGTATTGCGTTCCTTCTTCGTTTCGTACATATCCTGTATGGTTTTCATCGATAGCATCTATGCTGGGAACTCCATTATATATTTTGTGTATTTTCCCGGGAATGCGATGATCGTACTTTAGCCCTGTTATCGTCTTTGTTAAAATATCATACTGGCTAAAATAATTCGTAATATTGCTATATTCCTTGTCCGGATCAACAACTCCTTCAGGGAGAAGCGCCGGATTTAACGTCACCGTCTTTACTTCCGGATGATCGACCGCAACAACATTCGCCAATGCCCCGCCAAGAGAGTTCCCGCAAATATAGGAAATCGGATATAATTTCGACATATCGTCAAAATAGTCGCGCGCTTCCTGTAATTGTGCGGGAAGGACATCACCGAGCAACTGCGCATCCGTCATGATATCTTGGATGGATTTTGTGTCTGTGCCTACATAGATGATAATGTATTTGTCATCGCTACTTTTTACAGTTAATGCGTCTAAACCGGTCTCGTGATCATACATTGTGTTGACAACCCTATATTGACTAATATTTACATTTATAGTATTGGTTTCTTTATAACGTAGATACGCATGATACCCAGCAAGTTCAACTAAATCTTTGTCTATATTAACATCCACTTTAATAATTTTTTGTCCATCCATGATTATTCACCTTTCCTATGGTTTAATAATTGTATTAGGATCAGCACGTTTAAGTGTGTTATCTTTAATTCCTATTGC
>JAGKQJ010000144.1 GCA_017898095.1 Bacillaceae bacterium Marseille-Q3522
CTAAAGAACTGTTAGATTGGATTTCCAATAGACTTTATCAAATTGACGCTGTTTCTTTAACTCAAGGTGGGTTCTGGGAAGAAGAACTTGTCAGCTTTAGTGAATAATATATATAGGGTGAAAAAGTATTTAATATTATAGATACGCAAGTATATTTTTAGTTATTACGAAAACCTTGATTGGCTAAATGCTATTCAAGGTTTTTTTATGAGGCTCTAGTGCCGAACGAACTACATTCCTACTAGAAGCGAGCAATAATGCTTGTTCAACTAAAAAACTGGACAGTGAAAAGTTCTCGAGAAAAATATAAAAAAAGGTAACCCTTATGGTAGATTTTACGGTATCCTACTTTTACCACAAAAATAAGGAGAGAAAATCGCCAAGGGTTATCCTGTTTTCAGTTTACCCTGTTTCGCAGCGATTGACCATAGCTATGTTTAAATTTATCGATACTATTTTATGCCAATTTCGTTCTTGCTTCACCAGAAAGGCTGCCTTTCACCGGTTTGTCGTCATTATTCTCGGGTTTATGGTGCGAACCGACTGTCTCGGCTTGACTTCGATCATCCGTGACTTTTCGCTTCACCCTCGCTGTTACGAGAGCTTAACCCATTTTTTTCCGTTCTTCTGCTTGGTCTTTGGAATCGCTGCGGAAGACGTGGCTTCGCATTGTCCAAAAACATGCCCCGCTTGCTAGGAAAGGGATGCTGTTGTCCTTATCGGTGACGGGGTCAAACAAGCAAAAGAAGGCCGCTATATGCCCGGTGTGAAGAAGCTTCACCAGGAATAGGAAAATGTATCAAAAGCCAGCTATATTTTCGGGCATCTGTTTGGTGCTGTCGGTGTGCTGGCCGGCAACCCGTACAAGAAATTTTGTCTGCCCATCTTCCTCAACTTGCAGGACGGGGTCAAAACGATCTTTGGCTGGAAAGACAATAGCGAACGGCAGGACTCCCATGTTTGCCCAAAATAAGCATTTAACCGTAACGCAAATAATTCAAGAGAAGCAGAAAATGGCTGAAACAGACAGTGAATCACTTGTTTCGTAGATACATAGAACTTTCCACTGTCCAGATAAACACAATTAGTATCTACTGCATTATTTACCATAATATACTTTATTTTTCTTTTATTTACTTACTATTGTTGAAGTTAAAACATAACGTTGTCCTTTTTGGGGTTGAACCATATAATAATAATATTATTATTACCTTATCCTTTCCCCTGTTTCACAATCAAATAATAGCAGTTTGTTGTTGTTGACGACGTACGATATACTCTCTCCTAATGTGTAGCTTTGATTAGCCGATACTTTCAGATAAATATTTTGGTTATCGATTTGCGTAAGGATAATGTAGTGATCACCGCGCATTTCAATTAACTGTATTTCTGAAGAAAGAATCTCTGCAGGATGTGCGTCAAGATAAACTCCTTCAGTACGTAAATTCTCGGCACGCATTCCTAAATATACAGTTTTTCCCTCATATTGATTACTGGTTTTAATCGTTTCAGGGATAGAGATCGTATGATTTCCAAAAATAAGAGTACCGTTATTCACTTTTGCTTTCAGCAAATTTATTTCCGGTTCCCCGATGAAAGTTGCAACAAATAAATTGGCAGGAGCATTGTATAATTCTGTAGGCGTGCCAATTTGTTGAATCACTCCTTTATTCATCACGACAATGCGGTCGGCCATTGTCATAGCCTCTACCTGGTCATGGGTAACATATATGGTTGTTACCCCTAATTGTTTATGAAGTTTTAATATTTCGACGCGCATTTTATTGCGCAGTTTCGCATCCAGATTGGACAAAGGCTCATCCATTAAAAAAATATTCGATTTTTGAACCATTGCTCTACCTAATGCTACACGTTGTCTTTGGCCGCCGGATAGTTCATTTGGTTTTTTTTTCAGATAATCCTTTAACCCCAATATTTCTGCTACTTCGGTAACTTTTTCTTTAATGGTGTCCTTATCTGTTTTTCGAAGTTTTAAACCGAATGCAATATTATCATAAATCGTCAAATGAGGATATAACGCGTAATTCTGAAAAACCATTGCCATGTCCCGGTCTTTCGCATGGACATGATTCATTTTCTTTTCATTTATCATAAAATCCCCGTATGATATTTCCTCCAACCCGGAAATCATCCTTAGTATAGTCGACTTGCCACAGCCGGACGGGCCTATTAAAGCGATAAATTCATTTTTATTTATGTGTAAATTGAAATCGTTAATTGCCAATACTTTGTCGCCATACACTTTATATAAGTGATTCAACTCAATATAACTCATGAATATTGTCCCCTTTTCCAAAATAAAAATCATTTGAACTTGCTTCCAGTCTGCTTTTCAAAACAAATGTGTATAATATTCCGATAATGAACACGGCGATGATATACACGAAATGGTAATGATTTGTTATCATTGTAAAAAGTACGGAAAAATACCCGCCCGCCAAGTAGGGAGGATTTAATAAACGAAATAAAGTCGTGAATTTTTCGCTTTTTCTCAAAATGTAATGCGATGCAATTAGCATGACTAAAAAGATGATGATACTTATTAATATCGAAATAAAAGCATTTGCGAGTATCGACAGCACAGTTGCAGACATCATTTGTTCCTGTACACTCGTGATAATCTCGTCTTTATTCATAGATTCTTCATAGTCTATTTGATTCCTATGATCATTAATATTTATCTCAACTGAATCTTTTTGAAAGTGAATATAATTTGACTCCGCTATTTTGTCTTGTAAAATAAATATGATGTTCTCTGAATCAGGATGAACCACTTCTGATTCCGCACTTAGTTGCCCATTTCCTACAACCATTTCAGTGTGAATCTTATTCAGACCTGCTTCCATTTCCTCCAACATAGCCATGTTATTCCTGACTTCGTTAAGCATTAATGGTGCCGAAAGATTAAAAGTAGCGATGATAAAAAAGATAATACACCAAAAAATTGGAATTTTAATGATAAAATCGGTTATCTTTTTCATCTTCATTTAACCCCTGACGCCTTATTCGATGGAATAAAATATTTTTGGAATGAGAAGAACAAGATAATCATCGGAATAACAGATATTGTAGTTGCTGCCATTAACAATGGCCAATTGACATTGAACATCCCTTGGAACATCGCCAACCCTACTTGAATCGTAAATAGTTCAACATCGTTCAAATAGATTAATGGCCCCATAAATGCGTTCCAAGTTCCCATAAATGATGAGATGGTAATCGTTAATACCGCCGGTATAGACATGGGAAAGTAAATTCTCCATAATATGCTCCAGCTGCTGGCGCCATTTATATAAGCCGCCTCCGAAAAATCCTTTGGAATGGTGCGAAAATATTGCGTCATAAAGAATACATGTACTGCCTGCCCGCCAATTGCAGGTAAAATTAATGGAACATACGTATTAATAAAAGATGTATGAAAAAATTCACCTAATTCTGCCCAAAAAATATACTGGGGAACTATCGTGATTTCTCCTGGAATCATAATGGTAATTAATAAAAACATAAACAGCACTTTTTTAAATTTAAATTTAAATCTGGCAAAACCATAGGCAACCATTACTGAAA
Organism: Bacillaceae bacterium Marseille-Q3522; assembly: GCA_017898095.1. GTDB lineage: Bacteria > Bacillota > Bacilli > Bacillales > Cytobacillaceae > JAGKQJ01. The sequence continues at coordinate 3,589 of JAGKQJ010000144.1, forward strand.
CCATTACTTCAAAAAAAGTAACTGCCGCAGAATAGCCAATAGTGTTTAAGATAATTCTTAAAAAAGGCACCGCTTCAAATACTCTTGGGAAATTGCTCCACTGTATTGGATCAGGGATCCACTGCGGAGGGATTGTAAAGACATTGTTTGAAGTTTTTAACGCCGTTGATACCATCCAAAAGAATGGTAGAATCATCGAAACGGCAACTAAAATGAGTACAATATGTTTCATAACAGCCCGTACTTTTTTTCCGGCCGGAATTCTGCTGCTTTTTAATTTATTCAATTTGGCAACAATCTCTTGTTCACTTAACTTCTTATTATTGATTTGACTATTTAATTCCATATCCCTACTCCTCGTTTTCTTGACTGTACTTCCAGAAGTCTGTAAAGCGGAATACCAATAGCGTAATCGTCAGAACAATTAGCAAGAACACCCATGACATCGCCGATGCATATCCCATTTTGAAGTACGTAAAGGCGGTATCATAAATTTGCAGCATGATAAATTGCCCTTCATTTCCCGCTCCTCCTAAAATATAAGCGTCGTTGAATTTCTTAAAAGCACCAATAATTCCCATTATCAAATTATAATAAAGGATTGGTTTGACATATGGAATCGTGATCAAAAAAATTCGTTTGAAGAACCCCGCACCTTGCATTTCAGCCGCTTCATGCAAATCATTCGGCACTTCATTAATCGAAACCAAGTATGTGAGCATTCCCGCTCCTGCACCCCATAGGCTCATGAATAAATAAGACGGTAAAACCCATTCAGGATCTGTTAACCATCCGGGACCCGGTATTTCAAAAACTTTTAACATATTATTGATTAAGCCATTGCTCGGATCTAATATCCATTTCCATATAATCCCTATTGCTACACCCGAAACAACTGCTGGTAAATAATAAATCGTTCTATAGATGGATAGCCCTCTTGTTCTTGAAGCCATTATCATGGCAATGGTAAAAGATGCAGCCATCCCCAACGGAACGGAAATAATTGCAAAACGGATCGTTACCCAAAGAGAATTGTGAAAAGAAGTATCAACTAATAGATTCTTAAAATTATCTAGTCCAATGAATGTTGGATTCCCTATAACCGGCCAATCCATAAAACTCATCACAAAGGATAGCACCATAGGAACGAGACCGAATAAAAAATAAGCTATAAACCACGGTGCAATGTAAAAGTATCCTCTGCTAATCTTTTTCTTCCGTTTCTTTCGTGTTCCCGCAATGTAATCAATTATTTCTATATCACTCATTTGATGTAAATCTTTCATATCCCTCACCTCTAACCCCTAAAAAAGGCTGATAGACTCAGCCTTTTTTAGGGATGATTTTACTCAATGATGGATTCAAATGCATCTGCTGTTTCTTCAGAGACCGCTTTCACATTTAAATCACCATTTCCATTATTATTTGTTAAGATTGGTGTATCAAGCAATTCCCATTGCTTACCTCCCAATTCATTTTGTTCTGGTAAATTGTTAAAGCCTCTTGATATTTCAGTTGATTTTTTAATAATGTCAACAGCATATGCTTTATATGGATTGATGTCGCCAATTAATTCTACCTTTGAGGCGATAGGAGAAGGTACTTTCCAATCAAACATTTTCTCCGTGATATCAACTAATGCTTGGAATGCAACATCCTCATTTTCTGTTTGACTAGAGATTAAGGTTGACGCTGTCCAGTTAAATGTAATTTGGCTTTCCGAACCTGCTGGCATAACTGCCATACCAACTTCAAAGGAGCCTCCTGCTTCTTCTACTTTTCTTTCCACATCATCATTTGCCCCGCCAACCATCATCGCAATATCACCGTTTACAAATCCCTGCTCTACCCCTAGTGAAACGGCTTCTTGATAAGGCATTGTTGCTGTTTGATCGTTAATAATGGAAGACGCTAATTCTAATCCTTTAATTGTTTTCGGACTAGTAAGTTTAACAGTTCCATCACTTTCAACGATTTCTCCGCCTTCTCCCCATGCCCAAACAGCTAGAGGCGGATTTCCGGTAGTAGCAAAACCATACACGCCATCTGTTGTTAATGCTTTTGCCTTATCATGAAAATCATTCCAAGTCCAATTAATGGCAGGCTCTTCGATTCCATTTTCCGCAAATAACGTTTTATTATAGTAAACTACATAGGGCTGGCCGATCCAAGGTAAGCCATATGTTTTTCCTTCGTAAATCGCCGTATTTAACGATCCGGCTAAATAATCACTCATGTCAATAGCATCTTGTTCAGCTAACTTATCTGTCAAGTCAACGACAGCACCATTTTTCGCATATGCGGGAATATATTCCTGTGCAAGCCATAATAAGTCCGGTGCCTGGTTCCCGGCAATCATCGTTTGTATTTTCGTATAATAGTCTTGCGGGATAACCATTTGTTTTACAGTATACTCATCTTGTTCTGCATTCACTTCTGCAAGTAATTCATCAAATTCCTTCGCTTCTTTCTCATTTGCCCAAGTTGCGATTATCAGTTCAACTTTTCCGTTTTCATCAGATGTACTATTATCTTCGGAGTCATTACCACTACATGCAGTTAAAGTTAACATGATCGCAAAGACAAATATTGCAGTTAATTTTCCAAACTTTTTTAAACTCATTTTTACTCCTCCCTGGTTTTGTTATTGATGTAGAGTTTTTTCCATCCTTAAAATGATGTATAGGGGTCGGAAATTACAGCCATATGTGCCTCCGCATCACTTACACCTACATATAGCTCTGCCCTACCATCTTCTGTGAATGTCAATCCGCCACTGAACAAAACATCCGTTAAATCTTTTCTTTTTGCTGCCCCCTCAGGAAAATCATCTCTAACGGCAATAATTTTCATTGATTTAATTTCATTACTTTCAGGTAAAAATTCAAATGAAATCGGATAGTAGTGTCTATTTTTTTCATGATCGAAGCATGCAATATGCCCCAGCCCGAAAACTTGCCCTTTTTCATTAACAAATGCCTGATTTACGCCTCCCCATTCATCATCTGTAAAATGTTCCTTAATTAGAGAAGCAGCTTCAAATCGTTCGGATGAAAGCTCTTCCAAAGAAGAAATCATGAAGAAACCAATTTTTCCTCTTCCTCCCACTTCTCCTTGAGGGCGTGTAAAAACTCCAATATTTTCTAAGTTATATTCAAACAACCGAATATCCTTCATACCTATTGGACCGTTTGCAAAATGGGTTAATTGATTTATATTGTCACCTTTGTAGAAAACCGTTCTCCATAGGAAATGTCCTTCAACTTCGGGATTGGGAAATACTTCAACACCTCCAAAAACCAACTGGCCTCTGATTTTCGAGACAAATGGGTCTTGTAATAAATAAGATTTCGTATTCCCCCGGGGTGTCCATACTCCATTCTTTTCCACAAAAAAGATGACTTCTGAAAGTTCAGTGTCCCTTGCTTCTACACGTCCTGCTATAACCATTTGTCCATCATCTTCAAAAGGAGCCGTTATATTATATACATCTTTTCCACCAACACCAGTAAAATAAAGCTTTTTAGTCTTTATTTCTGCATTTCGTTGCTGATAATCATTTAATAATTCTTTTACTTTATATACCACTTACTCACCTTCATTATAAAATGATTAATATCTGGTTAGCTTTGACATAATATCTGTTAGACTCAAATCAGCTACTGCCATCGATGTATCGCAAACACCATAGTAAATACGTACATTATCGCCATGATTGATAAGGCCGCAGGAAAATACTACATTCCCAAAGAATCCTCCTGTTTCGTACTCTTCTGAAGGTTCTAAAATAGGATCTATTGTTTTTCCTATGACTTTACTTGGATTTTCTAAGTCTAATAGAACGGCACCTAAACAATACCGATTATTTTTATCAGCAGCATGATAGATTTCAAGCCATCCTTCTTTCGTTTTAAAAGGGACAGCCCCACTGCCAATTCGCCCATTTTCCCATCTGTCTTTACTTAATCCAAGTACAAATTGATGATTTCCCCAATAACGCAGATTTTCTGACTCTGCTAACCAAATTTCCGGATTCCCTATTCCAGCCGGAACCGGTCTGTGCAGTGTATAGTACTTGCCTTTGATTTTTTCCGGAAAAATTGTCACGTCTTTATTTTCAGGATGCAGTATTAACCCTAAGCGTTCATAATGCTCAAAATCCTTCGTTAAAATAAGACCAACACCGATTCCTTCAGGAGAAACCGCACTATACTGGATATAATACTTATTTTCAATCTGTGTTATACGCGGATCTTCCATTCCCCACGCTTCCCTTTCTGTTCCTGGAAAAACGAATGGTTTATTTTCTAAAGTAAAATGATAGCCATCATTACTCCTGGCAATAAGGAAATAGGAAATGGAAGTTAAGTAAGCAGGCTTATTCGAGTTCGCTGTTCTCCAGAAAATGGTGCGAGGATCCGAAAAATCATATCTGGGATCTTTCTTATCTAACTCGATAACTTTTAATATTCCTTTCCCACTTGAAAAATCCATATATGAAACTTTTACGCTATCTGTCTTACTGTTTATTGGACGTTCTGCTACCCGAAGTAATAATAATATTTCTCCATTATATTCAGCTACTCCGGCATTAAAGACTCCTATCACTTCATGATCATCAAGAAATGGTGTGAGGTCTTCAGGGGTAATAATTGGATTTCCCGGATGACGCTTCACTTTCATATCTTCCTCCATTTACTTTATTTACACGATTTTGTAACGTTACATTTTAAAATGATCATTTTTTCATATCGCTTACATTTTGATTATTACACTTGATTGTAATGTTGTCAATAAATAATTAATAATAAGTTGTAACGTTATTTTTGCTTAATCCACTGTAATATAAGTATTATATTGTTTAATTTCGTGAAAACAAACCTCATACTTAATCCATTTTTTAATAATAAGAATTTAAAAGAGCTTTTCATACATTATTATGTTGAAATTCGATCGGATTAATAGTATAGTTACATTAACATTACAAATACCTTACTAATTGAAAGGGCAGGTGAATTATGAGTAAAAAAGTAACGATGCAAGAAATTGCTGACCGCCTTCATATCTCTAAAAATTCCGTTTCTCAAGCTTTATCAGGTAAACCTGGAGTCAGCGAAGAAACAAGAGCGCAAGTACTTGATACGGCAGAAAAATTGGGATATGTTTACAAACCAAAGCAATTGAGTAAAAACCAGCAAATCAATAGCATAGCATTAATCGCATCTGAATTTGCTTTCTCTCATACAAGCTTTTTTGGGAAAATATATATTGCAGTTCAAAAAGAAGTGAAAAAAAGAGGGATGAATATACGAATAGAATCGATCAGTCCTGAAGATGCAAATAATCTTGTAATGCCTTCGTTTATAAAAAACAACATTATACAAGGAATTATAATTCTATCTCATATTACTACAGAGTATATTAATAAGGTCATCTCAACAGATATTCCGACTATTCTTATTGATCATCATCATCCACATATCCAAGCGGATGCTATTTTGACAAATAACCGTTACGGAGCTTATCTGGCTGTTGAACACTTGATTAAGCGGAATCATAGAAAAATTGCATTTGTGGGGAATACCTCCTTCTCTCCGAGTTACTATGAAAGATTGCAAGGTTACACCATGGTACATGAAGATTATGATTTGCCTGTACAAAGCCAGTTTATCTTAAAGGACACTCCCGATGAAGAAAAAGAAGTGGAAGATTTTATTGATCATCTTAAAGAAATGCCAACTGCATGGTTTTGCATTAACGACCGATTAGGATATATCGTCAATACAGCTTTAAAGAAACGAGGGTACCGTATTCCGGAAGAAATTTCGGTGATCAGCTTCGATAATGGGCAACTATGTCAGTTATCCTCGCCACGAATTACTTCTATGGATCTTAATTTACATGAATATGGTAAGAAAGGAGTGGAACTGTTACTTTGGAGAATCAACCATCCGAATGATCCAAATCAAGAAATTGTTTTTTCACCAAAACTAGTGGAAGGGCAATCCGTAGGGTGGAATAATCCAGTAGCAGATATCAGAAGGATTAATTAAAGAAAATGCATAATGAGTTAATATTCAAGACTCATTATGCATTTTCCTTTATATAATGTTTCCGACGTCACTTTCAATCTTAAAAGATTGAAGTCCTTTAAAAGCGTTCTTTCTTTACTTTATTATTTCTTACCAATCTTTTCATAGGGCTTTTCTTGATAAATCTAATGCTTTTGTAACATCAGCCATATAAACTGCTTTCATCTCTGCTCGGTAATCATGCCATTTAAATCAAGTTGCATTTCACTGTATGCCCTTTTACATAAGCAACTTTTTTGTTTCAAGTGTTTATTGCTTAATTATATTTATATTTAAAAGTTTCAAATACAGAATAGTAATGGCGCAAACAATTTTTCATTCCTTCCTCAGCTTTTTCCTTCATATCTAAATAATTATCAGGTTTTTTTTCTGTAATTGTTTGCATAGC
>JAGKQJ010000145.1 GCA_017898095.1 Bacillaceae bacterium Marseille-Q3522
ATCCTTGTAAAGCTTCTTTACAAGAATGAGCGGGTAGAAAATCTAACAAAATCACTACAATAATACAATACAAAAGTACCAATATTGTTAATAATTCGAAGGAAATTGTGCATTTTGTCATGGATAAATGTATTCATAGAATAGACTAATTCCGAAAATTGATACAATTGGCCGGTTTGACCAGAATGTAATATCAACGTAATCTATGGAGGAAACAAACTCTTGTTATTTTGTTTAGAATTTTCAGTTTAACATCCTCAGCAATGTCAATTTACCAGTTTCATGTTAAAAGCAGGGTTTGCAAATAGCCAATAGCTAGATAAGAGGTAATTTTTTTATAGAGTCCATTAAATAAAATGATGAAGGCTGATGAATCCTGTTTTTAAACAGAAAAACATTTCTAAATAATAACAGAGTAACTGTTTCATCGTTTAAAGGCAGAGCAGCGATTTGTAGCTAATAGCCTCTGTTTTTAATTAATTTAAAATAGAAAGGAAAGAAAGTGTATGAAGATGAAAAAACTTTTTAAACAGGCAACAGTTCTTACTTTTACGACTGCATTGCTGGTAGGAGGCGGATCACTATCTTTTGCAAAAATAAAAGATGGCCGGGATTACAAAGAAACTTATGGTATTTCGCACATTACACGGGATGATATGCTGAAAATTCCTGAACAACAAAAGAGTGAGCAATTTACAGTACCTGCTTTTGATGCATCAACAATAAAAAATATTCCATCTGCAAAAGGTTATGATAAATCGGGTAACTTAATCGATTTAGATGTATGGGATAGTTGGCCGCTGCAAAACGCTGACGGAACAGTAGCAAATTATAATGGTTATAATCTCGTTTTTGCTCTTGCAGGAGATCCGCGAAACGGAAATGATACGTCGATTTACTTGTTCTATCAAAAAATCGGCGAAACATCCATTGAAAGCTGGAAAAATGCCGGTAGAGTATTTAAAGACAGTGATAAATTCGTTCCGGACGATCCGCATCTGAAATATCAAACACAAGAATGGTCAGGTTCTGCGACTTTAACGACAGACGGAAAAGTCCGCTTGTTTTACACGGATTTCTCAGGTGCACCTGAAGACGGAGGAACCGGATATGGGAAACAAACCTTAACAACGGCTCAAGTCAATTTATCGCAACCGGATGGTGATACTCTAAAAGTTGAGGGTGTAGAAGATCACAAATCTATCTTTGATGGCGATGGAAAAACATATCAAAATGTACAGCAATTTATTGATGAGGGCGCTTATCTTTCAGGTGATAATCATACGTTAAGAGACCCTCATTACGTGGAAGATGAGAATGGCCGCAAATACCTTGTTTTTGAGGCGAATACCGGAACCGAAACAGGATATCAGGGTGAAGATTCCTTGTTTAATAAGGCTTACTATGGTGGAAGTGAAGTCTTCTTCCAACAAGAAAAAGAGAAGTTGTTACAAAGTCCGAAAAAACACGATGCAGAGTTAGCGAACGGTGCGTTAGGCATTATTGAATTGAATGATGATTATACGCTGAAAAAAGTGATGAAACCGTTGATTACATCCAATACCGTAACAGATGAAATCGAACGTGCGAATGTATTTAAAATGAATGATAAATGGTACTTATTCACTGATTCAAGAGGCGCAAAAATGACGATCGATGGAATTAGTACAGAGGATATTTACATGTTAGGTTTTTATGCGGATTCTTTGACCGGACCATACAAACCATTAAACGGCACCGGACTTGTTTTAAAAATGGATCTTGATCCTGCTGATCTTACATTTTCTTATTCTCACTTTGCCGTTCCGCAGGCGGAAGGTGATAATGTTGTCATTACAAGTTACATGACCAACAGAGGTTTCTATACTGACCATCATGCAACTTTTGCACCAAGCTTTTTGCTTGAGATTAAAGGGTCAAAAACTTCTGTTGTAAAAGACAGTATTTTGTCACAAGGACAATTAACGATTGATTAACCTTTTGATAGGGCAGTAAAATATCAAATTATCTGGAAGAGGGGATGTCTTAAAGATATCCCCTTTATCTTTTGTGACAATAGTCATCATAAATCCTATGTCTTTATCATTATTTTCGACATAATAGTACAAATTTAGAAAAGAGCTTAAAGTCACAATTGTGAATAAGATTACATGCCAAAAGTACTAATTTTTTCTTTGGTTATCTTTCGTACTATTTTCCTGCATACTTTAACAGCAGTATTACAATTACTTTTAATAGGGAACGATTACAGAAAAGGGATACATTTTTTGCAGGTAAAAAAGAACCATGTAAATAAATATTTATTATAGTGTGACGAGGCAGATAATGTAGAAAGGGATATTTCACAAATACAATACAAAAGTAATAATCCTGTTAAAAAAGCAATAAAAATCAGTAATTTTGTCCTGGGTATAATGACTTATTAAATGAAAATTTGTCGATTTCTGATACTTTTGGTCGAATTGACCGGATTCTCATAACAACGTACCATAGGGTGGAAACTGAATTTTGTTATTTTGTTTGGAAAATGTCAGTGCAAAATGAATAGATTCATCAGAAATCGCGAACCGGGATGGGTAATCGTTTAAATTAATCTTATAAAAAGGAAATATTTACGAATATTCCAAAGCAGAATGAAACGAAATTACTTCTTTCTTTGTTCAATCGATGTATAGGTGGAAAATTCTTTTGCAGTTAGTAGCATAATATTTCTAAAAAATGGCAGGTCAGTTTCAAGATTAAAATTGGGGTGGCTTTAAATAAATAAAAAGATGAAGGGCAGTTGTTACCCCCATTTTATAAAAAACATTGTTTAGAAGAAGGAGAGGAATTGGATGAAGATGAAACAACTTTTCAAACAAGCAACCGTACTTACCTTCACAACTGCGTTGCTGATCGGTGGTGGATCTCTGACTTTTGCGAAAGACGGCAGGGATTTCAAAGAAACTTACGGCTTTTCCCACATTACGCGTGAGGAAGTGCTAAAAATTCCTGAACAACAAACGAAAGAACAATTTAAAGTTCCGCAGTTTGATGCGTCAACCATCAAAAACGTTCCGTCTGCAAAAGGTTATGACGAGGCCGGAAACCCGATTGATTTGGATGTTTGGGATACTTGGCCGCTGCAAAATGCGGATGGAACAGTAGCGAATTATAACGGCTACGAAATCGTCTTTGGTTTAGCAGGAGACCCTAAAAAAAGCTGGGACACTTTTATTCACATGTTCTATCGAAAAATAGGAGAAACCTCGATCGACAGTTGGAAAAGTACAGGAAGAGTATTTAAAGACAGTGATAAAAACGTTCCAAACGATCCAATTCTAAACAATCAGGCAGAAGAATGGTCAGGTTCCGCAACTTTAACATCTGATGGAGAAATCCGTTTATTTTATACAAATCGCCATGGTTGGGATCCGGCAAGAGGATTTTTTGGGAAACAAACCTTAACAACGGCGCAAATCAATGTATCAGAACAGAATGCAGGTACGCTGAAAGTCGATGGTGTTGAGGATTTCAAATCTATCTTTGATGGTGACGGAAAATTCTATCAAACTGTTGACCAGGCATTCGGCGGGGGCGACTATTCTGATAATCACACTTTAAGAGATCCGCACTACGTTGAAGACAATGGTCGTAAATACCTTGTTTTTGAAGCAAATACGGGAACAGAAACTGGTTACCAGGGAGAAGACTCCTTCTTTAACCGGGCTTACTACGGTGGAAATAAGAAATTCTTTGAGTCTGAGAAAGCAAAGTTACTGCAAAGTCCAAGTAAACAGTTCATTTCCATAGCAAACGGAGCATTAGGTATCGTTGAGCTTAATGACGATTATACCCTGAAAAAAGTTATGAAGCCGCTGATTGCATCGAATACAATAACGGATGAAATTGAACGGGCGAATGTATTTAAATTGAATGGTAAATGGTACTTGTTTACAGATACAAGAGGAGCAAAAATGTTCGTTGATGGAATTGGTGCGGAAGATATCTATATGTTAGGTTATGTTGCAGATTCTTTAACCGGACCATACAAGCCATTAAATGGTACCGGACTTGTATTGCACCAAGATCTTGATCCTAGGGATATTACCTGGACTTATGCTCACTTTGCGATACCGCAGGTGAAAGGCAATAATGTTGTTATTACCAGCTATATGACCAATCGCGGCATGTTCGCAGATCATCAAGCTACATTTGCACCAAGCTTCTTGGTTAACATCAAAGGTTCAAAAACTTCAGTAGTAAAAGATAGTATTCTTGAACAAGGGCAATTAACTGAAAAATAGTATTTATCTAGCAATAGAATGAAAAGTTAGGAGAAGAAAATGCCGTTTCTGCTTGGCATTTTCTTTTCTATTAGTAAATTACTTTAAAATTTGTTTCTATTTTGATAGAATAGACGAAAGCAGCAATGATTTCTCGAAATCGATTAGACATTGTTTTTTTTAAAATGCTGCAAAGCGGAATCGATGCCGGAATTACTCGCCGCACCTTTATCAATATCCCCTTATCATTGTGTATTCAAAAAGTCAACGAAGGAGAAGCAAGTAGGTAAAGGAGGCACATAAGAGAGGATAAATACTTTAGAACCACGCCTAATCTGACTCTGACTGCCGTTCTCCGGCCACTATTTTGCCACTTCGCATTTGCTGATTTTTTGAACATCCTCTTTAAGAGTCTACGAAAATAACAAAAAAACGCATGGTGATCCAACCACAACGAGATAATCAAAAAAGAAAAGGGAGGAATCTGTGTGAAAAAGAGAAAACGAATATGGTTAGGTGCACTCCTTGTTATGATAAGTATGGTGATTACAATAGGAATATGGAACAATAATCAAACTGGTAAAAAAGTAAAAATAGCACAAACAGCAAATACACCAGATACAGCTGAAACACCAGACATACCAGAAACACAGCAGCAGCAAACCTACCGGGCATCGTATCATCTTACTGTACCGGATAAATGGAAAAATGATCCGCAAAGACCAATCTATTTTGATGGAAAATATCATTATTATTATCTATATAACCGTGATTATCCGAATGGCAATGGTACAGAATGGCGCCATGCGACATCGGGGGATTTAGTGCACTGGAAAGATGAAGGAGTGGCGATTCCAAAATATACAAATATAAACGGGGACCCTTGGTCAGGATCCGTCGTTGTCGACACAAACAATACAGCGGGCTTTGGGAAAGATGCTGTTGTTGCGATTGTGACACAGCCTTCCGCTGATGGCGGAAAGCAAGAGCAATTTCTGTGGTACAGTACAGACAAAGGAAAAACGTTCACCTCGTATAGCGACCTTCCTGTTATGCCTAATCCCGGAACAAAAGATTTTAGGGATCCGAAAATCATCTGGGACAGCCAGTCGGAAAAATGGGTAATACTGATGGCAGAAGGAACGAAAATTGGTTTTTACGAATCTGACAATCTGAAAGAATGGCGCTATACAGGCAGCTTTCAAACAGAGAATATCGGGATTGTCGAATGCCCTGATCTTTTCATCATGCGGGCAAATGACGGAATGTATAAGTGGGTTCTTGGAGCAAGTGCGAACGGGAAATCCATTGGTGAACCGAATACGTACGCATATTGGATTGGAAATTATAATGGAAAGGAATTTATTGCTGATTACGATGAACCACAGTGGTTGGATAACGGCTTCGATTGGTACGGAGGTGTGACATTTGAGGATGGAGATAGCAGTGATACATTCTCGAGACGTTACGCGATCGCTTGGATGAATAATTGGGATTATCCGCATAACACGCCAACTACAGAGGAAGGGTTCAACGGCATGGACTCGATTGTCCGCCAGATAGAACTTAAACAAAAAGGCGGCTACTATCGTTTGAGTTCACAGCCTGTTAAAGCATTGAATCAGTTAACCAGTTCGACAGATTCTTTCAACGAAATCAAGGTTGTTGGTTCAAAAACACTTCCTGTAACTGGAGATGCCTATCTGCTGGAAGCGGATATTTTCTGGTCGGATATCAATAATGCCGGATTTAGATTACGGGAATCTGCAGATAAAGAGCGCCATCTTGATGTCGGTATTTTTGTAGAAGGGAATTATTCTTATGTGAATAGAGCTTTTACAAACCATCCTGATGAAAGCAACCGATTTGTGGAAAGTAAAGCGCCATTTGATGGAGACAAAAAGAAAGTTCATCTAAAAGTCCTCGTAGATAAAACAAGTATTGAAGTGTTTGTCGATGATGGGGAAGTCGCTTATTCCAGTGAAGTATTTCCACCACTAAATGATAAAGGAATTACCCTTTTTTCTGAAGGCGGACCAGCAGTTTTTGAAAATGTTACAATTAAACACTTTCGATCCATTAATAATTGATACCGAGTTTAAAACTCAGGTTGACTAAAAATGTGAATGCTCGACATTTTTAGTCAGCCGTTTTTTTACTATGATAAAAATATCTTCTCATTCGTTAACTTTTTTGAAAACGTACTTCAGGAGGAGCGTTGCATACCAAATTGTGTTTTGTTAGAAATAAATCGGTTAAGACGTGATACCCAAGATCATTAGGATGAACTTCATCTGACAAATAGTGAGGTCTGCTTGACAAAGCTTCCATTGGATTTATCGTATGAACTTGAAAGTGCTTTGCCGTTTCTTCATATAAATTGTTTATTCTTTCGATGATTTGATTCGCCAGTTTGTATAATTTATGATCGATGGTACCGGGGTTGTAAAGCCCCATTAAAAATACATTTGTGTTACGATTCGTTTCCGTTATTTTACGCAGGATTTGTTTTAGGTTTTGATTTAACGTTTGAATGGCTCGGATGTATCCAAGAAAATGAGCGTTTTTTTCGTAGGAGCGAAACATATCATTTCCGCCGGTTGTAATCGTAATATGCGTAGCCTTCCTTAATGGTTCATCCATTTTTGGATCATTAATAAGTTCCAGTAATTCTCCGCTGCTTAGTCCTGATTTTCCTAAATTTAAGAGCTGGCATTCCTGCGTTTGTTTGATTGCCCGGAAAAATTTTTCTGGAAATGACTGTCCTTGTGTCGCACCAATTCCTTCCGTCAGGGAATCCCCCAGGGCAAGATAAAAAACTTTATTTTTCATTTCAATCCTCCTCGCATAATTAGACAACCTCAGTATGTTCCAATTGCAAGGATTTTATGAAATGTTTTTTACCTTTTGCCGTTTATTCGGTAACTTAAAAAGAGAAGGAAGTTTTTATCAGAAGGATCTTTCTGGAAGCAGTAGTTGGATTAGCGGCGGGGGTTACTGAAGCGGTGATTTTAAAATCTATTCGGGAACACTTGTAATATTCATCATGAATGTTCCCAGCTTTGGATTAAAGTCTATGCTGTCATTCTGTTCAGATTGAAGAATTTCACAAAAATAACATATTTTTATACTGGTTTGCGTCTTAATGATCGAATTGCGATTTCATGCTCTCCTAATATTTCGGAAATTGACTTTTGGTTTTCTTTGATGGCATTTAAAGTCTGCTGGTGCTGCTCAACTTTTCCATGTAATAAATGGACATCGATACTCAACGCATCCAGCTTTGCATCTGTTACTTCCTGACGATGGTAAATAGCTTTTGCTATTTGGGTTGTTTCACTTAATTGTGCCTTCATAAGATCCTGTTCCGTTTCCAAATGATCAAATCGAGCATCATTTTTATCAAATCGTTTATCATGCTCATCAAGCCGCTTATTGATTTCAATAAAATGTTTGTTGGTATTGCTTTCAAAATCATTTAGTTTTTCTAGAATTTGTTGTAAAATGATTTCGCTCATTTGAATGATCTTTCCTTTCTTTGTGTTGTGAAGTGTAATTGGCAGAGATAAAACGGAATGAAATAAATAGAAACTAAAATAGAGATAGAGGTTGGGGCGTAAAAATCAGAACAATTTTATTCTAGCAAAAAAGCAAGCAAAAATATAGAGAACAAATAATGAATTTTTTTTGGTATCATATTGAATAAGACGAACAAATGATGAAAGGGGGAGGTGCATTTTGGACAAACATACACTGGAATCTTATTGTGAGAAACAGCCGGGAGCCATCCATGATTATCAAGTGGATTGGCAGGCAGACCGTTATTTGGTGGGAGGAAAAATGTTTGCGATGATCGGCGGTGACGGCAAAGGGAACGCTATTCTCACGTTAAAATGTGATCCGGACCGTGCCGAAGAATTAAGAGAAACATATGAAGGGATCATCCCCGGATACTATATGAATAAAACACATTGGAATTCCATTTATCTTGATGCGTTGATTCCGGATGATTTATGGGAAAAGTTAATTATTCACTCCTACACGTTAGTATTGCAAAAATTACCGAAAAAAGTACAGCGGGAAATTATATTTTTATAAAATAGCCGAGAACACTCGTGACTTTAGTCATGAGAGGTTTAGAATATTGCATTATTGATTTATTTGAATTGGAGAATAATCAATGGGTATAAAATTAGATATGCGATCATAAAAGACCCTGACGGTAACCTTATCAGTCTTTTTGCTTAAACAAAATACCTGTGCAGCTTTTTATCATCCTCCGACAGAAGACTCCCACCTCAAGGAATGTGTATGGCGCAGCCCAATGAGTAAGTGGGAGATGCATGTCGGCAGGCGAAAGCTTAAGTTTTCTTACTGTGCGAATACTTCATTTGCTATTAATTCATAGGAACGAATTTTATCTTTAGGAGAATAGGTGATTGTCACAATCATCAATTCATCTGCTTGATATTGTGTTTGCAGTGCCTCCAGTTTCTTTTTTACATCTTGCGGGTTTCCGATGATCAGCTTTTGTTTCTTTTGTTCCCATTTTGCCTTCTCATCTTTACTTAATTTGTATCGCTTTGCTTCTTCAATAGAAGGAACGTACGGCTTCCTTTCTCCTTTTTCTCTCCTTAACCCCCAAATAAATGAACTTAGCGCCATTTCTTCGGCTTTCTCTGTTGTTTCAGCACAAAAAGCGGAAACAGTTACAATAACGTACGGAGTCTGGGCATCTTTTCTCGGCTTAAAATTTTCTAAATAGTGTTGGATAATCGCCTTTCCGTCATTTCCGCTCATAAATTGGCCAAAAGCATAGGATAACCCGTATTCTGCTGCAAGCAAGGCGCTTTTTTTGCCTGTTCCGAGAAGCCAGGGAACTGGCGCTGTTTCGGGGAGAGGGGAAGCAGACAATTTTGCATATTTATTTTCCGGCGTAAACGTATCATCGAAAAAATTGAGCAGCTCTTTTACTAAGCTAGGCATGTTCCACACTTGTTGTAAAAAGTTATTGGATAAAGCCTCGGTTGCTTCCGCAGATCCGCCCGGTGCCCGGCCGATACCGACATCAATCCGTCCTGGAAACAGTACAGCCAAGGTGTTATAGACTTCTGCTACTTTATAGGGCCTATAGTGAGGCAATAAAACGGCTCCGGAGCCGATACGAATTCTGTTTGTATTCGCACCAATCCAGCTCAATACTACTTCCGGTGCGGAGCAGGCAAGTCCGAGCAAGTCATGATGCTCGGCAATCCAAAAACGGCTGTATCCGAATGCTTCTCCTGCTTGAGCCAATTTCATGGAAGCAGCCAAAGCATCTTTTGCTGATTGATTAGCGGAAATAGGCGCCTGGTCCAATATGCTTAATTTCATTATCCAATCCCGCTTTCTTTTTCCTTTACTTCAACCAGACTTAAAGAAAACTCTCCGGTCTGTCCTTTTGCATACAAATTTGTAACGGAGGTTGAATACTGTTGAATGGTTCCCGTGAATGCTAAGTTCCGGTCAAGCACTTTCACAGTAAATGTTCCTTTGTATAACAGTGTTGTTATATCGTGATATGCTTCACTCGTTACTTTAAACTTGAATGAAATTTTTAATAAATTGTTTATTTTTTCTTCTTTATAATCGTCTGCGACAATCGGAGTATTATTTAAAAATATTTCTACCATTGAAAATCCCCCAGTATTTTTTTAAAACTTGCACGGAACATGTTGGTGAGGTTTTTTGTATGGAAATGATAACATTTTAACCAATACAGGACAAATAAGC
>JAGKQJ010000146.1 GCA_017898095.1 Bacillaceae bacterium Marseille-Q3522
CCAGGAAAGCAGCTGGGGTGGAAAAGAAATTACCGAAACTGCCGACATTATCAATGAGGCAAAAACATTAGCCTTCCAGGATGTAGAAAATCATTTTCTCCGTAATGAAAATCTCTTTTACCAGTATTTTCGCGTACGCGAGAAGCAGTTTGAGATTTTAGAAAGAATGCTGAAAATCGTATCATCGATTTCCCTGACGGTCGAACAAAATAAAATGATTGCCAATTACATTAATGAAGTTTCAGAGCATATTCATCCGGGAAATACTGCAATTATCTATTTAGAAAAGCTCTATCGTTTAAAAGTGGAATTTTGCAATATGGAGTTGCCAAAGACGAGAGAAGAATTTGAAGCGCGTGCTTCCCTGCTGCAATTTATTAATGAAATGGAACAATATTTGCATATTAAAAGCTCTTTTAGAGGATTGGATAAAATAATAAAGAAAAGCAGGCATAAAGCAAAGCAATGGAAAACAAACTAAGAAAAATGGAGGGAATTCAATGACTAAACTATTTTTCTCGTTTCTGTTTGTTTTCATTTCATCCCCTATTTGGCCGCTTGGTATCAATCCGCTGCCCGGGGATCCTTTTTTCATTGTCAATAAGCAAACCAATCAAGCGGCATATATTCGTGAAAATCGTGTGCAGGCTGTGTTTTCTGTGGCGACAGGAAAAACAAAGGAATTGACACCGGAAGGGATTTTTTCTGTTACGGTAAAAGCAATCCGGCCGTATTACCGTAAAGGCAATATCCGCGGAGGCGATCCGCAAAATCCGCTCGGGACAAGATGGATCGGCTTTGATGCACTGCAAACAGAAGGTCGGACATACGGGCTTCACGGGACAAATAATCCGGCATCAATCGGACATTACGTATCGCAAGGATGTATTCGTTTTCAAAATGAAGCAATTGAATCTTTTTTCGATTTGATTCCGCTTGGCACGAAAATCCTCATTGTTTCAAGTCCAAAAGGGTTTGAGGAATTAGGCCGGGAGTACGGCGCAATCCGTCTGCTGCATAGCCGATAGCCCGGGGAAGCGGCAAAAAAATTATAATAAGAAGGCAATTCCTGCCATAATCGTTGAGGCAAGCATGGCAAATATCATTAAATAGACAACAATTTTTCTTGTCGTTTTTCTTCGCATAACAATCTCCTCCATTCACAATCAAACGTTCATTTTCTCCTTTAATTTTACATGGAAAGACGATAACGGACAACTAATGTTCATCAATCAAAAAAATCCGCCGATTTTACAAAATCATTTATTACGTCTATTATTAGAAATGTTCACTTAAAAAAGAGTATTGCTAACGTATCGTTTGGAGGGAAAGGCGAAAATGGTGAATCAAGAGCGCTTATTAAATGAATTTTTAGAGCTTGTCCAGATTGACTCTGAAACAAAATTTGAAAGCAAAATAGCCGCAGTTTTGAAAAAGAAGTTTACTGCGTTAGGTGTTGAAGTCATTGAAGACGGGGCAAAAGAAAAAACTGGCCATGGAGCCGGGAATTTAATTTGTACACTGCCGGCGACCAAAGTAGATGCTGATCCAATTTATTTTACATCCCATATGGATACGGTTATACCGGGAAATGGTGTAAGACCTTCTTTAAAAGACGGGTATGTCGTGACGGACGGGACGACGATCTTAGGTGCGGATGACAAAGCAGGATTAGCGGCAATGTTCGAAGTGATCCGCATCCTAAAAGAACAAAATATTCCTCACGGTCTTATTCAGTTTATTATCACAGTCGGCGAAGAATCCGGGCTCGTTGGCGCAAAGGCGCTTGATGCCTCTTTAATAAAGGCGAAATATGGCTACGCACTTGACAGTGACGGCAAAGTCGGCGATATCATCGTTGCAGCGCCGACACAAGCAAAATTAGCAGCAGTTATTCACGGCAAAACGGCGCATGCCGGTGTCGCACCTGAAAAGGGCATTTCTGCGATTACCATTGCCTCCAGAGCGATCTCCAATATGCCGTTAGGGAGAATCGATCAAGAAACAACTGCAAATATCGGCCGTTTTCAAGGCGGGCAGCAAACAAATATAGTTTGCGACCGGGTCGAAATTTTAGCGGAAGCACGTTCATTAGTAACAGAAAAAATGGAAGCACAAGTTGAAAAAATGAAACATGCCTTTGAAACGGCGGCAATAGAAATGGGCGGTTCAGCAGATATTGAAATTAAAGTCGCTTATCCCGGCTTTCATTACGGAAGTGACGACCATGTCGTTAAAGTTGCACAAAAGGCAGCAGCTAAAATTGGCCGCACTTCAGAGCTTTTACAAAGCGGAGGCGGCAGTGATGCTAATGTCATCGCCGGCTTCGGTATCCCGACCGTCAACCTCGCCGTTGGTTATGAAGAAATACATACGACAAAGGAACGGATGCCGGTTGAGGAGCTGTATAAACTAACCGAGCTTGTTGTTGCTATCATCATTGAAGTGGCGGAAGGGTAAAATATTTACCTGACTTTTAGGCAAGGAGTTCGTCAATCAGGCGGGATCATATTTTTTCCTGATTGGCTTTTTTTTTGAAAATCCAAGGAATGTTTAGAAAACGGCACGTTTGCAAAAGTCAATTTTTATAAGGATCGCAAAATAGTCAAAATCGAAGAAGCAACGGAGAAAAACAACTTATTTAATTGATGATGTACATGCTTATTTGAAAAATAAACATTAAATACTTTACTTTCGAAAGCGATAGAATTGTATTTGATAGAGACAGAAAGGAAAAGAGATGGATAGGAATTACAAAATCCATCTCTTTTTCAATGAATCTGTAAAAAAACCGTAAAAAATTCTATTAATCTGAATATTTTGGTAGAATGGTATCTGTAACCGGTTAAGTTATAAATATGATTTATGAATTACAACATTTTTCATCGATGTTAATTCATATGAGTTGGAGGAGTGGTGATGGTAAAAAATTTTTCACTACGCAAAGAATTGCTGCTGGCAGTAGTCTATTGTTTGTTAATGTTATGGTGTTTGTTACTGTTTGCCAGAGGAGGCTCATGGTCGGATAGAGGCATTTTTGATGTAATCGCGGATATAGGGGGTGGGAAAGGCAGTACGAATCAACTTATGTTTATGTTTGTTGCGATTCCAGTTCTCGTAACCATCTTATTTCTTCTTATTGAAAAAATGGAAAAACCCTTAAGTGTCATTACATTCGGTTCGCACTTCAGGCTTTGGCATACGCACGTGACAGCGGCAATCTGCTTTTCCTTCCTTCTCACTTGTTTTGTCATGGTGATTTCGTTTTGCATTGGCGGATTACTGGTTGGACTGGAGAATTCCTGGTTAAGCCCGTCAGGTACGATAAGTATACTATTTAATGATGAGGCAGAGTTTCAGGAAATTATCCCACATATAGCAACGGGAAAAATTATCGCAACGATTTTTATCACAAAGTTTGCCGGATTTTTAATGATTTCTTTCTGTGTGCTTATTTTAAAACAATTTTTAAAAATGGCGCTGTTATCATGATTATTTTAATTGGACTTGCTGCTTTAGATTACACAGGGGTATTTCGATTCCCGATTTTCATAAGATTTGCCGTGCTTTCGATTGATAATTGGTTGGAACCGATGCTCACCGTTTATCGTTTAATCGGATTATTCGTTACCTCAATGGTTCTATACGCCGTAACCGGCTGGCTATATGAAAGAAAGGAATTTCTCTCATGAAAAAATCCCTGTTTATGAAATTGTTTTTCCGGGATCTAACTTACAGCTTTTCATACGGGAAAAATAAATATCTTATTTTTTACTGTTTGCTAGCGTTTTTAACATTCATGATTAGCATACAACAGAAATCATATGACGGGAATAATGTCACCGTTCTTTTCAGGCTATTAAAGGATGAAGGCTATTTTTATCTGCTTACGGATTATAAAATTCCAATAAATTGGATTTTCATTCAGCTTACCGTATTATTTCTCATCGGCGATTTTTTCTTTCAGGATCTTGGGAAAAATCGCACCTATCTGCTATTGAGATCCCGCTTGAAGGGGCGCTATATCCTTTCGAAAATCGTCTGGATGATCGTACAAAGTTTCGTATTTTTCGCAGGGATTTTTATCGTTATTTATATCGTTTCGAGCCTTGTGTTTGGCGACTTTTCACTTACGGAAACGTCCTATTTGAAACAAATAATCGGTACGATTTTGTCTCCGGAAGAATTTATCTTACGCATTCTGCTTGGCTATTTTGTGACAACGATCGCTTTATCTGCTGTTCTGCTGCTTTGTATGCAATTTATTCCGCCTGTTGTTGCCTATTTTGCTGTAATTGCTGTAAGTTGTATTTCGACTTTTGCCGATATGAAATGGCTGCCAGCGATTCACTCGATGATTTTGAAACAGGCAATTTTTGCACCGGAACACCAGCTTACATTGCGCTATTCGCTCACTTATTCTATTTTATTATTTGCTTTCGCATCGCTTGCAACGTATTTTGTGTTTAAGAAAAAGGATATTTTTTAGGAGAGTGACAAAATGACTGAATCTGTATACGTGAAAGCTGACCATGTATCAAAGGAATTACATAAATAGCCAATCTTGAAGGATATCAATTTATCATTAAAAAAGGGGCTCATCTATGGATTTCGCGGCAAAAACGGTTCCGGAAAGACGATGTTGTTCCGCGCCTTATGCGGTCTGATCCGCCCGACGAAAGGAACAGTTACCGTTGCCGGGATGACGTTGGGAAAAGAAATCTCTTTTCCCCCAAGCGTTGGAGTTTTGATCGAGTATCCGGGATTTCTCAATGGTTATACAGGATTTAAAAATTTAAAAATGCTTGCCGGTCTGAATGAAATTATTGATGACGAGCGAATCCGCGAGTCGATTCGGCTTGTCGGACTTGATCCTGATGATAAACGAAAATACCGGAAATACTCCCTCGGCATGAAGCAGCGTCTCGGAATTGCCCAGGCGATCATGGAAAAGCCGGAGCTAATTATTTTAGACGAACCGACAAATGCCCTCGATACAGATGGGATTGAAGAATTTAAGAAAATATTGCTTGATTTAAAAGCGGAAGAGAAATGCATTCTTATCGCCAGCCATGATAAAGAGGAGCTTGATTATCTTTCCGACGAGATGTTCATCATGGAAAACGGCAAAATCATTGATTATTATGTGCTGCAGGGTGAGAACGATGAATAAAAAACGGATTGCTGTCTTATCCATATTTGTCATTGCCTTCATCATTTGGGGCGTGAGAGTCTATCAGGTTAACGCTGGTGTTGCCAAAAAATATCACATTGAAACATTTGGTCAAGGAGACACAATTACAATTGGAAATGCTACTTTACAAGTAACAGACTTCCAATACGGTGAACTTGAAAAAGAAAATGATTTTGAATATTATCCTTTGACGATAACGATGGTGCTGCACAACACCTCGGATGAAAGCATGTCTCTGGTAGGAATCATTTATACGAAGCTTGCATACGGAATGAGTTATTATCAAACGATAGAGGGAGATTATGATAGCGATCAATTGCAAAGAATATCCCCTGATGAAACAATTAACATCACATTAATCTATGATGTCAAACCGGAAGACTATGGGAAAAAAGCGATGCTTTACATTGACCAGGGCTTATATGCAGATCAAGTTGAAGAACAATATAAAAAAGGAAAAAGGTACGGGATCGCTGTTGAGCTTTAAGTTATTGCTTTTGAAGATTGTCCTTTGATTTTTCTGGATGAAAGCACAAGCATGACGCCAGTACATCATTCCGCGACGAAAAGGATAGATAGCAGGGTTGTGTGATTTTTTTCATAAAAATGAGCTAACTTATAGTCATTGTAGTCATAAAGTGAAACTTCCATCAGTGGGGGTTTTCTTTCATCCCCCACTGATGGTTAGTTGAACCAATCGGGCTTTTAGGGGCAGTTTATCCCCCACCTAAAATGACTGATATCACCTCCATTTTTGAGGTGGGGGTATTACTGCCCCTTAATCTGCGATAAACTCCTAGTTCTGTCATCTGGAATCCCGGCAAAAGTAGTGCTATAGTTAAAAGAAACTAATCCTTTTGTAATAGGGAGGTGCTATTTCAGGATGGAGGACAGTCAAAAATTTATAGTTTTTCAAGTTGAAACAGAAGAATACGCCATACAAATAAGGGATGTTGTTTCCATTGAAAAGGTGGAAAATGTCACTCCTATTCCGCATTTGCCTGTTTATGTGAAGGGGATTGTGAAGGTTCGCGGAGAGCTTGTCCCTGTTCTTGATGTCGATCACATTCTCTATGAAAAATTCACACCAGCATCTGACACAGTACGGTTAATGGTATTGCAAACGGAAGTGCTTGAGGTCGGAGTCGTCGTAAATGAAGCAAAGGAAATTCTTGAAATCCCACAAGAAAGTATAAAACAAGTCGGATTACTTGCCTATCAAAAAACAGCTTATTTTACCGGCATCGCCAATCTTGATTCACGCCTGATTACGATCATCGATTCTTCAAAACTTGTACAATCCCTCGAAGGTATCAAAGAAATCCAGGAATTTATGAAAGAGCAAAAAGATAGCAGCAGGCAGTAAAGCACGCTGCTTTTTTTGCTGTTATAATAAAGTGAACCTTCCTTTAGTGGGGGTTTTAGCCAATCCGGATCTTACCTTATTTATCGCAGATTAAGGGGCAGTAATACCCCCACTGATGGAAGTTTCACTTTATTTGAAAGGGGTGTGAAAACGTTGGCAATCATTCTGCATGTCGATATGAACAGTTTTTATGCGTCTGTGGAAATGGCTTATGACCCTTCACTGAAAGGGAAACCGCTCGCGATTGCCGGCAATCCGGAGGAGCGCCGCGGCATAATCGTAACTTGCAGCTATGAAGCGCGCAAATTCGGTGTGAAAACGACAATGACACTGTGGGAAGCAAAAAAACTTTGCCCACAGCTTATTGTCAAGCGGCCAAATTTTGAACGCTATCGTACCGCATCTCTGGGGATGTTTGCGATTTTGCAGCAATATTCGGATCTTGTCGAGCCAGTTTCCATAGATGAAGGATATGTAGACATTACGGAAGCGCAAGAATTCGGGCATCCGTTACAGATTGCAAAAACGATCCAGCACCGCATCAAAGAGCAGCTTGATCTGCCTTGCAGCATCGGCATTGCCCCGAATAAATTTCTCGCGAAAACGGCTTCCAATATGAAAAAGCCGATGGGGATTACCGTCCTGCGCAAGCGCGATGTCGCGAACATTCTCTGGTCTTTGCCGGCCGGAGAAATGCACGGTGTCGGTAAAAAAACCGCTGAAAAGCTTGCCGCACATAATATCAACACGATTGGTGACATAGCAATTGCAAACGAATTGGTGCTTAAAAGCCTTCTCGGCATTAATGGAATCCGCTTAAAAGAACGGGCAAACGGCATTGATAAGCGGCCGGTTGATCCAGAAGCAGCTGCCGAGTTCAAAAGCGTCGGGAATTCCACGACGCTGCCGAAGGATGTTGCAAACCAGCAGGAATTACTGCATGTCCTCGAAAATTTATCAGAAAAAGTAGCAGAACGCTTAAAACGAAAAATGGTTTTGGCAACATCTGTAAGTGTTATGATCCGCTATAAAAACCGGAAAACGATTACGAGAAGAAAAGCATTAAAAAATCCGCTTTATACAAAGCTGGAGCTCGCCGGCTGCGCAAAAGAAATTTTTTTAAAGCATTGGAACGGTGATGCGGTGCGGCTTTTGGGCGTCACTGGCGGAGATTTGATTGAAAAAAAATTAGCGACAAGACAGCTTGATCTTTTCTCCTATAATGAGGAGGCAAAAAAAGAACCGCTTTTAGAAACAGTGGAAAAGTTAAAGGAAAAATACGGAAAAAATATCATTGAGCACGCAGGTGACCTGCATGATGTAAAAAAGGCGGATAAAAGCTTTCATTCTGAGACAAGCTTTAGTAAAGACTTTTTGGATCAGTTTCGCTACAGCAGGAAAAATGATGAACGTGATCAATAAGCCTGAATAGTTGCATATCAATGCAAATCTTGCTAAAGTGGAGTGGAATATACATAGTATAAGGTCAGAAGGGAAGTAAAAATATGACGAAACAACAATTTGGTGTGATAGGTTTAGCTGTTATGGGTAAAAACTTAGCTTTAAATATCGAATCGAGAGGTTACTCGGTTTCAGTCTATAATCGTTCCAGACAAAAAACGGATGAGATGTTGAAAGAGACGGCAGGAAAGAAGATTGTCGGCACTTTCACAATGGAGGAATTTGTGAATTCCCTGGAAAAACCCCGTAAAATTATGTTAATGGTAAAAGCAGGCGCACCAACTGATGCAACAATTGCGCAATTAAAGCCTCTTCTTGATAAAGGGGATATTCTTATTGACGGCGGCAATACATTCTTTAAGGATACGCAGCGCCGCAATAAAGAATTAAGTGAATTGGGGTTGCATTTTATTGGAACTGGCGTGTCCGGCGGGGAAGAAGGAGCGCTTAAAGGTCCGTCCATCATGCCCGGCGGGCAGAAAGAAGCCTATGATCTGGTTGCGCCGATTTTCAAAGATATTTCCGCAAAAGTTGGGGGAGATCCGTGTACAACCTATATTGGCCCTGACGGTGCCGGCCATTATGTGAAAATGGTTCATAACGGGATTGAATATGGCGATATGCAGCTCATCTGTGAAGCTTATTTCATTTTAAAGAACGTTCTCGGTTTAGATGCCGCTGAACTGCATGAGATTTTTTCCGATTGGAATAAAGGCGAGCTTGACAGCTATTTAATTGAAATCACAGCGGATATTTTTACAAAGATAGATGAAGAAACCGGAAAACCGCTTGTCGATATGATCCTCGATACGGCCGGTCAAAAAGGTACAGGAAAATGGACAAGTCAAAGCGCCCTTGATTTAGGAGTACCGCTGCCGCTTATTACGGAGTCTGTCTTTGCTCGCTTCCTCTCAGCAATGAAGGAAGAACGTGTTCATGCAAGTAAAATTTTAAGCGGACCAGAAGCAAAACTGTTTACCGGAGATAAAAAAGCACTCATCGAATCCGTCCGTAAAGCATTATATATGAGTAAAATTTGCTCCTACGCCCAAGGCTTTGCACAAATGCGTCTTGCTTCGGAAGAATATGACTGGAATCTCCAGTACGGTGAAATTGCGATGATTTTCCGCGGCGGCTGTATTATCCGTGCCCAATTTTTACAAAAAATCAAAGATGCCTATGATCGCGATCCGCAATTGAAAAACTTATTGCTTGACTCTTACTTCCAGGAAATTGTGGAAAGCTATCAAACGTCTCTGCGCGATACGGTTTCTCTTGCGGTACAAAGCGGGATTCCGGTGCCGGGCTTCTCGGCAGCTTTATCTTATTATGACAGCTACCGCACCGAAACATTACCGGCAAACCTGCTGCAGGCTCAACGGGATTACTTCGGCGCTCATACGTATCAGCGTGTAGATAAAGAAGGCATTTTCCATACTCACTGGTTTTGATGAATAATTAGCTATCCATCCCACTTGTTCACTTAAACTTTTCACTTCTTCAAGTTTGAGCGTACAGTGGGATTGTTGTTTTTATTTAAGAGGATTGTCAAAAAATCACCAGCAACAAATCTTTATATAGAGAATCCGGAATTTAAGCATCGTTTTCATCGATTCTGGTGTCCGATTCATCTTCTTCTAAAAACTCACTTTCATATAATGTTCCTGCAAATTGCCCTTGCTATTGAGGTGTGCACAGCCCCTTTTTCTCTGAAAATAAAAAAGAGTGGAGCAGAAACCGAGGGCACTGAAAAAGTCCCTTAAATTTGAAATGTGTTAAAACCTAGTTGTTGATTTCCGTTCCAGGCGGCTTCGCTTTCCGCGGGCGGTTCGGGGAGCCTCCTCGGCGCTGAAGCGCCTGCGGGGTCTCCCCTGTCCCATAGTCTTCGCCGCCTTCCACTCCAATCAACAGAGTCCTTAACTTAGGCTAAATTTTAAAAGGCATATGCCCCAATTATTTTTAAGGGGTATATGCCTTTTTTGCTGTATAATTATAGTATCAATTTCA
>JAGKQJ010000147.1 GCA_017898095.1 Bacillaceae bacterium Marseille-Q3522
GCGATTGAAGATACCACTAGCCTCAACAAAATCACGGACTATTTTTCAGATGAATTGGTTGTCATGAATGCCGCGTAACTTCAACCCTTTATGAAGGCATCCATCTTTTTCGCAAAATCTAACCTTCCTTCTCAAACTTTTTCTCTCTGTCGATTTCTTGCTGTCTTATTTTAATGGATTACCTGTATGGAGCTGATGGTTTATAATGTGAAATAAAAAGGGGGTGGCACGAATGGATAACGATATTTTTCAGACTGTATATGAAACGAT
Source organism: Bacillaceae bacterium Marseille-Q3522 (assembly GCA_017898095.1). Classification (GTDB taxonomy): domain Bacteria; phylum Bacillota; class Bacilli; order Bacillales; family Cytobacillaceae; genus JAGKQJ01. Next base: position 271 of record JAGKQJ010000147.1, read on the forward strand.
GAAGCGGTGTGATACCAGCTGCGACGGCCTCTACTATGTCGGCATTAAGTCAACAGGGATTTACTGCAGGCCATCCTGCAGATCACGGTTGCCAAAACCGGAAAATGTAGAAATTTATCACAGTGCGGAAGAAGCGGAAAAAGCCGGATATCGTCCATGTAAAAGATGCCGTCCCGATACCCCCGGCAAAAACGGGCCGGATGCAACAGTTTCTAAGCTCGTTATCAATCTTATTCAAGAGCGGTACAGCGAAAATTTGACGCTGGAAAAAATCGCAACCGGGTTAAATATGAGCCCTTATCACTTGCAACGCATATTCAAACGGATCACGGGAAAAACTCCTGCAAATCAACTGTTGCTAATGCGGATCGAAGCGGCAAAGCATGACCTTATACAAAAAGAAAAAACAATCACTGAAATTGCAACAGCTGTTGGTTACCGCAGTGTATCCCATTTTTCCGCTGTATTTAAAAAAAGAACCGGCTGCACCCCGCATGAATTTCGCGGAAAACACCGGTAAAAATGAAGACTTTTTCATGGAGGATTTATTTTTATGGAAATAACAAACATCTACTGGTCAACCTTCATTCATCCCGTTTTCCACAACCGCCCGCTTTACCTGGCGGCAACAAAACGGGGAATATGCCGAATCACTTGGCCGCATGAATCTTTTGAAACATTAGAGACCTGGATAAGGAAACGGATGCCGAACGCCAAATGGAGTGAAGATGATGAACAGCTTTCTAGCTATGTCCGGCAACTTGAAGAGTATTTTCAAGGAAACCGCAAAGCGTTCACACTTCCGCTTGATCTACAAGGTACCGTATTTCAAACCAAGGTATGGAATGCGTTGTTGAAGATTCCTTTTGGCAACACACAAAGCTACATGGACATTGCCGCTGCATCAGGAAATCCAAAGGCTGTCCGGGCCGCCGGTACGGCAATCGGGGCAAACCCGGTTCCAATCATTGTCCCCTGCCATCGCGTGATTGGAAAAAATGCCGCCCTTACCGGTTTCAGAGGCGGCCTGAATGTAAAAGAAACATTATTGCAGCTGGAAGGATTTTACGACTACAGGAAAAAGGGACATGCCCGCTTTCAGTTTTGACTGTTGATAATATGAAAAAAGCTGCAGTTGTTTTCAAAACACTAAAAATGTTTATGCCATTAACTGAATTTTTAGAATGGAATCTACTTTCCGTACCCCATTGAAACAGTCTCTTGGAGTCTTTACCTGCCATTTTTTGAATCGGTCAATGGCTAACCACTATCTCAAAAAGGGAAACTCCCCCTATATAGCAGGTGACTGAATAACAAATCTGGAAGCACATTCTTAAGAAAAGTCACATACCACCCGGTTTGATTGAGCCCTATAACCTAAATTCCCGTATCCCATTATAACTATGCAGGTGGTTTGACACCCAAAAGTTTGTAAAGATTTTTCTGTTCCTCCGTCATTTCTCCTAGTCGCTTTTCACGTCCCGGACATTCAAAGCATTCAATAAGATCAAGTTTATCAAGGACACCCTGCATCGTGTACTCCTTAAACAGTTTTTGACTCTGCATCTGTTTCTTGATGTAGGAAAGATAAATCAGAGTTATGAATTCAACAAACAGTTTGCCATCAAGGCTTAGTTCTGATGACATGGAAAGCCTTTGACAGTCAAGGCATTCCTTAATGTTGTTGAAAGCTTTTTCCACAAGGTCTTTGTTTCTGTATTTTTTTTATGCTTCAGCAGAATCCTTTATTTCATTGCTGATAAGTGCAAAATAGCCATACTTCTTCTTTGCTTCTTCCATTGTTTCCTGCCTTGCTGTTACTTTCGTGCCTCGTACTGGTGTACTCTTTGTATTAAAGTATTTTTCGTAGAGTTTCTTGTGTTCAGGCATGATATTACCACTTTCCAGTTCCACATTCAGTTTTATCATTTTCTTTGTGAACCCAAGTTCATCATCCACCGCTTTCTGACTGTTGAAAAAAAGATGCAGATACATCCGCCTTTTTTCTTTGACGATATCCCCTTTATATGGACGTTCTTGTGTATATTCCCATTTAATAGGGAAGCATACCATGTATATATCATACTCTTTATTGTAATTACTCCAGATACGGATAGAGTCTCTATATTGTTCAAGCTTTGTTTTTACAAACTTTAGTGAAAGACGGACACCTAACAGGAACTTTATATGATCACGAAATAAACCGTTGACATTGTCTTCACTGTAAAATCCCCTGTCCATAACCATGTGTACTTTCTGATATCCAAGGTAATCAAGATCGGCAAGGATGTTCTTTACCGTCTTCACATCCGTTACGTTACCAGGAAGCATGCGATAGTAGAACGGCAGCTGCGATTCTTGCCCGAATAGGAGTGCGAGGTTTATCTGTGCCAGAGGATCATGCTCCTTGTTATGTCCATATTGTACCTGTTTTAAGCACTTAGAATAACTCGATATAGTGGAGATATCACATGCCCAGTACTCCTTTTCTGAACGGCGCTTTCCCTGCAAACGAAAGAACTTAAGTCTGTCTTCTTCCGTAATCGATGCAAACAATTCACTGCTGCGTTGGGAAGGGATGGATGTCCTCGCCAAAAGGATGTTTATGTATAGCAGATCAATGCGGGAATCGGTCTAGCGAATTCCTGTCCTCAAGAATAAGAAAATAGGCGATAGAAAATATTTTTTTGTAGGCGTCTGGAAAACACTTCCTCAAGTCTTCCGTTATACCAATTTTTCTACCAATTTCATCAAACAAGTATGTAGCACCATAAAAGGCTCTCTCACAGTATTCATTTGGCTTTGAACCTCGTTTTTTGACGGCTGTTTCTATGGTACTTCTTGGACGATTGGGAACAATTTCACCGGTTTCAGGATCGACATGTCTATGCACTTGCGTTTTGAACGCCCCTGTTGTTTTTCTTTATCCCAGTAGGGAGTGGATTCATATGCATAAGTAATTCCATTTTTCTTATTCTTATAAAATACGATAGACCCCATAAAAACAACACCTTTCATAGCCATAATTTTATATTATAACTATGAAAAGGTTTTACGGTATTTTTGTGTGCTCCTAGTTATAAAGAAATCGGGAATTTAGGATACAAGCAAACAATTGAACACACAAAAATGATAACGCTTACGGATTCACTCGAGGCGCTGATTATTACGGAGGGAATAATCATGACAATTGATAATACTTTAACAAAATTAATTGAAATGAGAACGCCTGCGATGGCAGAAACATTTAGAGAACAATTGAGAGATCCAGAATATCAAGAACTGTCTTTCGAAGAACGATTTGGGTTACTCGTTGATATCGAATGGGCCAGAAGACAAAATAATAAACTTGATCGCCTAATCAAGTCAGCTGAATTACGTGATACACAGGCATGTATCGAGGATATTGAATATCATCCGGATAGAAAGCTGGACAAAGTGCAAATTTTGCGATTAGTAACTGGTAATTATATTGAAGAGCATCACAACATTATATTAATGGGTGCTTCGGGAAATGGAAAGACGTATTTAGCCTGTGCATTTGGTATCGCTGCATGCCGTCAATTTCACAAAGTGAAATATTTTCGATTGCCTGACCTTTTGGATGAATTAGCAATCTCAAGAGGAGAAGGAACATACAGGAAAGTTATGAAAAAATATAAGAATGTAAACTTACTCATCTTAGATGAGTGGCTATTAACTCCTCTAAAGGAGAGCGAAGTAAAAGATCTTCTTGAGATCGTAGAAGCACGACATCAGTATGGTTCCACAATATTTTGTTCTCAATTCGATCCCAGAGGATGGCATGATAAAATTGGCATAGGTACACTGATTACGGCCACGGAAATGTACCACCTCTGACATAGTTTTTACCACCAAATGACACGAAATGTACCAGTATGCCATGCGTTTACCACTTAATACCTTTATATAATTAATGAGCACACCTATGGGGGTGACATTTTTTATATTGGAGGTATTTTTTTATGATCCGTTATCAAAAGATATTGGAATTACACGATGAGGGGATTAGTCTTAGAGGCATCGCAGCTAGTACTGGTAACTCTCGTCAAAAAGTAACGGAGGTCATCCGTTTAGCTGAAAAGAAGGGATTAGTCTGTCCCCTAGACGAAGAAATGACGGATCAATGGATTGAGGAGTTTCTCTATCCAGAGAAGACTTTGGAGGGTTCAGGACGACAACCATTGAATTTTGATTATATTCATGAAGAGTTGGCGAAGCCTAATGTGACTCTTTCCCTTCTCCACCATGAATACGAATCTGAGTGTCGTGCGAATCATAAGATTCCTTACTCTTATCGCAGCTTTCTGCATCATTACAGTAGGTATGCAGACAAGTACAAAGCCACTTTACGTATCCGTAGAAAGCCAGGCGAAATTATGGAAGTTGATTGGGCAGGATCCACCTCCTTCATCATTGATAGAGATACTGGTGAGAAGGTAAAAGCTTACGTTTTCGTTGCGACACTGCCATGCAGTCAATTATCTTATGCTGAGGCAACCTTATCAATGGATTTGCATTCATGGATTACTGCCCACAACCGAGCGTTTGAATATTTTGGTGGGGCTACACAAATTTTAGTACTGGACAACCTTAAAGCAAGACAAAGCATACTACACGTGAATTGATCTTAAATCCTACTTATAGGGAAATGGCAGACTACTACAATACTGTAGTCATGCCTGCACGGGTTCGCACCCCTAAAGATAAGCCAAGTGTTGAAGGCTCTGTTGGTGTTATCTCTACGTGGATCATCGCAGCTTTAAGAAATACACATTGTTTCACTATCGATGAATTGAATGAAGAAGTTTGGAAGAAATTAGCCGAATTCAACGAACGTCCCTTTACTCGCAAAAAAGGGTGTCGTTTGTCGGCATTTGAGGAAGAGGAGAAATTCGCACTTTCCCCTCTACCGTCCACGCCTTACAAAATGTCTGAATGGAAAACAGCGAAAGTACGTCCTGACTATCACATCTCTGTCGATAGTATGTTTTATTCTGTTCCATATGAATATATCAATCGAGAAGTGGATGTAAACTTTCAGACGATCTCGTTGAAGTTTATTTCAATCATATGCGGGTAGCTTCCCATAAACGATTATATGGGAAATTCGGTCAATTATCTACTATTCGTGATCATATGCCTGATAATCATAAGTTATTTGTGGACCAAACACCAGAAGCTGCATTTGAATGGGCTGAAAGTATAGGAGCTTCTACATTAGGCGTAGTTAAATATATTCTAGATACTTCTCAAACAGAAAAACTAGCGTTACAGTCCATATTTTCTTTAAAAAAATCTGAGCGTCGTTATACAAAATATGAAATTGAACGTGCATGTAAAATGATTATTTCTATGACAAAAAGACCTACGGTCAAGAGCATTCAAGCTATCTTAAAGAGCAATAAAAAGAACGATGCCGAGCAAGAAATGAAACGTAAAACAGAAACTAGTGAAAATAACTTTGGCTTCACAAGAGGAGCTCAATACTACGGGGGAATGGACAAATGATGAATGATCAAACATTAACAAAATTACACGAAATGAAATTAAGTGGAATGGCGGAAGCCTATACAGAGCAAGCATCGAACAAGGAATTTCAAAAGATGAGTTTCGAAGATCGATTTTCTTTGCTTGTTGATCTAGAATATTCCCGTCGGAAGAGTAATAAGCTTCAACGATTGATACAAACAGCTACTTTTTTAAACTCAACTGCCTGTGTTGAAGATATAGAATATCACGAGGATAGAAGATTAAACAAAGAATTGATTTTAAAATTGGCTAGCTGTACCTATATTCAAGACAGTCATAATATCATATTGAAAGGGGCCACCGGCTCAGGTAAATCATACCTAGCAAGTGCATTCGGAGTATCCGCTTGCCGCCAATTCTATAAAGTGAAATACATTCGCCTACCAGAACTGTTGGATGAATTATCACTCGCAAAATTAGCTGCGGACGGAAGTTACCGTAAATGTATCAAAAAATACACAAAGGTTGATCTACTCATACTTGATGAATGGTTACTGACAGATTTATCAGCCGAGGAAGCAGCAATCATACTGGAAATCACTGAAGCCCGCCATAAGGTAGCTTCAACTATTTTTTGTTCACAAATCGATCCCAGTGGATGGCATTTTAAACTAGGTAATGAAACAATTGCGGAAGCTATTTTAGACCGTATTATACACGATTCCTATCAAATCCTAATAGACGGGGACGTTTCTATGCGAGAGCGCCATGGATTGGGGGGAGCTAAATGATTCCAATAGAAGTGGAAAACCGTATAGCTAAGTATTTTTTTCACTTGTTTTTACCTCATGAGGTGATGATTAAAATTGAAGATAAGCTATTACCCACCTGCATATGGACCGAGGAAGAAGATTTAGATTATAATGAACTTGTTCGTTGGGCAATTGAGATTATTGATAGGCAACTAGAGAATAAGAAATTTAGATAGGATAAACAGCCATTGGAACTGACTCTGTTCTAATGGCTTTAATTTGTACTTAAAAGTAGCTCTCTCCCCTGCGCTTACTGACTCAATTATACGCAAGCAGTGGCTCAAAACTATCGTACAGCTGGCTTAATCTATCCACCAATACTCAGCGCTGGTAAACACATTGGCGGTCTGTGGTAAATTCCTTGGCGAATAGTGGTAAATAACATGTCATTGGTGGTAAAAACTAGTGGCCGTAATCAGTACACTGGCAGACGCGATTCTAGACAGAATTGTGCACAATTCTTACAACATACTTATTGACGGTAAAGTCTCCATGAGAGGACGTCACGGATTGGCGGTATCCAAATGATTCCTGAAGAAGTTGAAGTCCGTATTGCGAAGTATTTCTTTCACATGTATTTACCTGATGAAGTACTGTGGGAAGTGGAAGAGAAACTCCTACCTCCATGTATTTGGACAGATGAAGAAGAATTAGACCACGATGAACTCGTTCGCTGGGCTCTTGAGATTATTGATAAACAACTAGACGGGAAAAGCTTAAAAAAAAGCTAAACAGCCATTGAAATGTATTAGATTTCAATGGCTGTTTATAAATCTACTAGTGGCTCTTCTCTCCACACTTAATGGCTCAATCTGCAATACTCAAATGGAAAGGATTGCATCAATAATACTTTTGGAACTACTATCTATATGGTAGTGGCTCACTCCTGTCATTAGTCGATCAATTTCTTGTCTGAAGTGGGTCAAAAAGATGGCAGAAGTGGGGCTAACCTATGTCCTTCTTCACTTATTCTTTGATATGGAGCTTTTACTGTCTAGCATTATATAAATCTATTAAATAATTCGCTGCAAAAGTTGATGTCATCTTTCCTTCTATAACTAATTTTTCAATTTTAGGTAGAAACGTCTTTATTTTTTTGTTTTTATAAAATCTATACTTTAACTGATCATTAATTATCGAGTGTAACCAATCTACCATCTGTTCTTTACGTCTTTTTTCAAAAACTTTATTACTTTCTGTAACTTCTTTAAACTTCATAACAGTATCCCAAATTTGGTAAACTCCTTCACCAGTAAGTGCAGAAACGTTATATGCTTTTGTTTTCCAACCTTTTGTAGAAGAAAGAAGCAATCTATTGTAATCTTCCTTCATATCTAATGCAATTTGTTTATTTTTACCGTCTGATTTATTAATAACAATACCGTCAGCAAATTCTAAAATACCTTTCTTCATCGCCTGTATCTCATCTCCAGCACCAGGTAAAATAACAACTAGAAAAAAATCAACCATTGATCTTACAGCTATTTCACTTTGTCCTACTCCCACTGTTTCGACTATTATTACATCAAAACCAGCTGCTTCACAAATGAAAAGTGTCTCGCGACTTTTTCGAGTAACTCCTCCTAACGTTCCACAAGAAGGGGAAGGTCTAACAAAAGCATGTGGATTCCTAGAGAGATTTTCCATTCGAATTTTATCACCTAAAATACTCCCCTTTGAAATCTTACTAGTTGGATCAATAGCTAATACAGCAACACGATGATTTTTTTTACACAACATCATTCCTAACGATTCTATTAATGTGCTTTTACCAGAACCAGGAGCTCCTGATATACCAATTCTGATTGATTTCCCCGTGTAAGGAACTAGTTTGTTTATTAAGTTTTGAGCCAATTCATTATGACTAACCGAATTGCTCTCTACCAATGTTATTGCTTTTGCAATTATTGTACGTTCACCATTCAGAATACCTTCAACAAAATCTTCCACACTATATTTTTTACGAAATTCACCTTTTATATTTTTTTTAGTTTTTTTCACTTAGTCATCCCCTTCAGATTCACTTTTTATATAAATAACTCACTAGTGTTGCATAAATAGTGTCATAATTTTCAGTTTAATCTTTTACATTGTTCAGAGCCTAAAAGGTAAATACCCGGTTAAAGGTGGCTCCATTCATTTGTAAATTATTAGCAATTATACCTGTGTGATAACGACAAAATTATTTATTAAGGGATAGCTTTTCCTTCCATCTTTCGAAGCCAGAGACGCGCTGGCTTCCACAGTGCAACCCTTAAATAACGACTAATTTGTAAGATGTTTCGCTCGCTTCTCGTTTCAATTTGTACAAGAACATGTAGAAAAAAACAATAAGTGCGATGAATACTTGATTTTGAATCGCCCATTCGCTTTGACCATAGAATTTTTTAATGCTGAGATGTTGTTTGATCCATTTGAAAAACAATTCGATGGCCCAACGTGATCTGTACATTTCTGAGATTTCCTCGGCACTTAAATCAAAACGATTCGTAATTAAATGGAGTACATTTCCTTTAGAATCAATGACTTTTACTAGACAAAAATAATTTTCAGTACGGTTTTGTGTCGTACCGATCAACACCATTTGATCGGATAAAACAGACGAATTTTCAGGTAGTTTAAAGTTGTAAACTTCCCGTATAACAGCGATTTTCCGTAGCCTGGAAAGAAAAAAGTAGCCATCATCCGTCATGCGGTCAAAGCGCTCATAGTCAAGGTAGCCACGGTCATACACATACATGCATTCCTTGTCATCGACCATGACTTCCAGCTGACCACGGTCATGTTCTTTAGCCGTTGTCATAACGGCCTTTTCAGGGTAGGATACCCCTTTTTCCATAAATACAAGACGTAGATGCAATTTCACACCTGCTTTTGTTTTACGGAATTTCGCCCATTTGTGATTCGTTAAGTTAAGTGGTAATGTACTCGAATCAATGATTTTTAATGGCATCACCATTTTTGTATAGTGGGTTTTGGCATGAATTTGTCCTACTAAATCAAGAAAAAGCCTTTGAAATAAATCTGGATTCATCCCATTTAAACGCCGTGAAAGCTGAGAAATACTGATGGAATCAAGATCGATACTCTTCTGCAGCAGATTATCAAAAAGGCAATCACTCAGCGCATGCAGACTCTCTATTTCTTGTAATTATGCAAAAATTAGTAATTTTAGAAATGACTCAGTCGTTAATTTTTTTGTATAGTAATCTAATTTCATCGTTTTCACTTGTTCTTCCATTAATCGAAGATTTATTGGTGAAAACCATTGTACAAATGAAGTTTTTCGTAAACTTGCCCATAGGCTTTGTCCTTTTTAGTGGATTTGGACGGGTTACCACCTGACTTATCCATTATAAAGGACTTTTTCTTTGCATTAAATAATAAAATTGAACATTTTGAGTATTTTTAATAGTGAAAATAAATTAACGCAACACTAGTGTAAATA
>JAGKQJ010000148.1 GCA_017898095.1 Bacillaceae bacterium Marseille-Q3522
AATTAATAGAAAAAAAGGGGAATTAAAGTTTTAACTTGATTATAAAAGAAGGAGAATTACTGCCATCCTTTTCTCTCCCCAGACTTACGGCCTGTATAAATTTCATTCGTTTCCCTGCCATTAAACATCTGATAATGGAGAATCAGTATTTCACCGAAAGGAAATCCTTTATCAGCTTGATAATCAACGTATTTCAGCAGCAACTCTTTACATTCGCCAAGTTTTGCCTTCTCTTTTATTATGTGCTGCAACGTGTTCTTTAGTTGATCCGAATGTATGGCGTTCATCTTCCGTATCTGCCTCCTTCTCTCGCATATAGGAAAAAATGCACAATTATGTTAATGATAGCACTAATCTATTCATTTGTCACCGAAAACTTTATTGCGGAGTTCCGTAAATTATATTGCGGAACTCCGCAATAAAGTTGGCGGTGTTTTTTGGGAAAAAGTTATAGAAATTAGTAGAGTTATATTGTATGATTATTAATGTACTAGTACATAATTTGGATATCCAAAAGGAAGAGATTACGCTGTGTTCTTTATTATCATTTAACAACTTCATTCTGATTAAAAGCTGTGCTAGAAATCTTTTACTAAGTTAAAGCAGCAATGAAGAAGTTCAAATTATTAAGTGAAAAGGGGACAGTTCTATGAAAAAGTTAATCGCAGTAACAATTGCTACAATTTTTAAGTTTAAGTCTTGTAACACCATCATTTGCAGAATATAATGAAAATAAAGGAAAAGCCGAAACTATCAACGAGCAGAATAGTACTATCTATAAGTATGAATATAATGGTATTGAATTTAGCGGGGATACAGTCTTGACTCAAGATCAGCTAAAAAATATGTATAATGATGTGTTTGCAACTACAAATTCTCTTGGTGGAGAAATTATGGTCTTAGATCCTGGCAGCGGTCAAGTTCGAGTAGTTGGACCAGTTTACAGAACGTATTCAAACGCAACTTTTCGAGCAGTAGCAGATTTTATTACTTTCTATACCGTAATGAGAGCTCCTCGTCCAATCCGTACTAGTGCTTTTGGAGCATGGGTATTAAATAAAATACAAGGCTGGGTTAAGATTATTCAGCCGACGTATGTGGGGTCTTGGGTAACAAGTTCATGGAGTAATTGGCATAATAAACGTGTATATCACGAGACTCTTGTTCATTATGCAAATAGTAACTACACACAACCAACAAAAGTTCAATATTATGATGTAACAAATTGGTGGGAATAAAGGGGTTAAACACAATTGACACTTAAACAGGAACAACCACAAGAAAAGCTTAATAAACCATTTGAAGGATTTCTGTTTTTTGTACTAGCTACAATTTTAGTTAGATGTATCCCTTTTTTTTCTAGCTTGACTAGTAACATAATACAAGATATAATTTTTACTCTTGTTATCGTAGGATCAGTAAATTTTTTATCTAATATACTTTCTATTCATCTGAGAAAAGTTAGTGAGAAATTTAGAGTTAAATTAGCATATTTGTATATTGTTTATATACTCTTATATGTCATTGTATTTGTATTCTTATTTGAGAATACTTAAAGATTGGATTAAATAGACCTTTTTAAATGCCAGGATGCATTTGGGAAGGTCTATTTTTTTCACTTTACATTATAAAAATTGCTACATTTTTAATTATTTCCTGTTTTCCCCACCTGGAAAAGGCTCTGAAATAATGTAAAGGATTGTGGAATCGTACTTTGAAAGTGAAAATGATCCTTCACCAAGAGAGCACAATTTTTCTCTCCTGATGAAGGATTTTCTTTGATATGATCTGAAGTTTGTGACCCAACGGGTCAAGGATTTTTAGTTAAGCAACTTCTTCCACGTCTTTCGTATTTCGGCTCCTTATTCTATTCGGATGGAAGAGGCTGTAAAGGACCGGAATGATGATTAATGTAAGAATCGTTGATGTTGTTAACCCTCCGATGACGACTACGGCTAAAGAGCGCGAAACAAGTCCGGCATCGCTCGAAACTGCCAACGGAATAAGGGCACCAACTGTTGCGATCGCGGTCATTAAAATCGGACGGATGCGGATGGCCCCGGCATCAAGCAGTGCCTCACGGGTACTTGCACCCAGCTTTTCGTTATGTTTTACACGATCAAGCAGCACAATGGCATTGGTAACAACAATTCCATTCAGCATCATGATCCCGATCATGGCCGGCATTCCGATTGGCTCTTGCACAACAAACAATCCTGCTAAAGCTCCAATAAGGGAGAACGGAATAGCGAATAAGATGACAAATGGGGTTCTTCCTTCCCCGAATGCAATAACCATGACCATATAGACTAATAGAATACTAATCGCAATCGCAAATATCATGTTTTGAAAACCTTCAGCCATCGCAGCAGAGGCGCCTTCTTTATACCAGGAAACCCCGTCTGGCAAATCAAGCTTGTTGAGCGCTTCATCCGCTTTATTGCTCACATCTCCGGTATTAGCATCGGTGATCGATGCTTGCAGCATCACATATTCTTTTTCATTTAGATGGCTAATCGCAATACGATTATTTACTCTTTCTAATGTGCCAAGCTCTTTTAAAGCAATCTCCTGGCCAAGCAAATTCGTTATTTTTTGCTCACCTAAAGTATCAATAGAATCAACATCATCTAATTGAAGTTTTAATTGTAATGGTGTTTGCTCGCCGTCCAACGTCATTTCAGTAACTGTATCACCGTTAATCAGGCTGCGCAGGTTTTGTGCAACGATCCCGGGCATTAAAGCATGGTCAGCAAGTTTTTGCTCGTCCAAATCAATATTTATTTCCGGCTTTTCACCTTCAAGACTCGTGCTGATATCGGCTAAGCCTTCAATATTTTGCAGAGCTCTTGTCATTTGCTCGCTTCCGGTTGTTATGTCCTCAATATTAGGGCCGTTGACGATAATTACTAAGTTAGATTGACCTCCTCCGGTCATATCGCCGGTGCTGGTTAACGTAATTTCCTTTGCTCCATCAATAACCTTAAATTCATCCCGGAGATCTTCCACGAAATTTTTTGGGTCTTCTACGGAATCTTTCATTTTAAAAGAAACAGATGCTGAACCTTCTTCAACAGAGGTTGCAATTTGTTCGATATCATTTTTATTCATTAAAGTACTTTCGACCTGACCGGCAATTTCATTTGTCCTCTCTGCACCAATTCCCTGCTCCATGGAAACCGCCACTCTGTATTCAAGCGTTTCTTCTTGCGGTAAGAAGTTTGTTCCCAATCCTGGTGCAATTGTCACGATACTTGCAGCTAATAATAAGACAGCAAGGATAAGCGTTACCGCCCGATGAGAAAGAGCCCATGCCAATGTTTTCCGGTACCATTTTTGCAACCGATTTTCCTTGTGCTGCTTAGGTTTAATTTTTAGTAAAAAGATTCTTGATAGCAATGGGACAATCGTTACGGCTGTAAGTAATGAAAAAATGAGCGAAATAACAACCGTCCAGGCAAGAGGGGCAAAGAAACTCCCGACAATTCCCGGGACAAATGCCATTGGCAAAAAGACAGCAATCGTCGTAATCGTTGATGACGTAATTGCAGATGCCACTTCTCTTGTTGATTCTTCGACAAGCTTGTGATCACGATTCTTTGCAGCTCTCACTCTCCGGAATACATTTTCGATCACAACAATAGAATCGTCTACGACCCGGCCAACCGCCACGGCTATCCCTGCAAGCGTCATAATATTCAAGGTATATCCCAGCATATTCAACAGCAGGAAGGAAGATAGAATCGAAAGCGGAATCGAGATGACTGCGATCAGCGTTGAACGAATATTGCGCAGAAATAGCAACGTAACAACTACCGCCATTAATGCTCCTAAAATTGCTTCACGCAGCATCGATGAAACAGAATCTTGAATCGACACAGATTGATCCGAGAGTGTAACAAGTTGATAATCATCAGGAATATTCATTTCCTTTAATTGTCTGTTTGCTTCCTTTACAATTGCAACTGTATTTTCTCCGGATTCCACTTTTAGATCAATAATAACAGCCGGCTTAGCATTGAGTCTTGTGTAGCTTTTTTGCCCGACGTTTCCAAAGGTTACATCCGCTATTTCTTTTAAAGTAATGGACGGAACAGATGGAGCCGATTCGCCGGGTTGAATAGTAGTTTGTTGTGGTAAAAGAACATTTATATTTTCGATATCCTCTACTGAACGCAGTTCTTTACTCACATGTACCGGTAAAACTTCTTCATTTACAGTAATTTCTCCCGTTGGAATAGATAAGTGGTTTGCGAGTATCGTTTGCCTTACTTCATCTAGTGTTAAGCCATATTGCGCAAGTTTTTCCGGTAAAAGATTGACGTAAACCTGATTTTCATCTATTCCAGACGCAGTTACATCCGCAACTCCTTCAATCCCTTCCAAAGCTGGAATCATTTCTGCTTTTGCAAAACTTTGCATATCCGTTTGCTCATCATCTGCATAGAGCCCAACTTTTAAAACAGGTTCCTGGTCAGGAGATTGCCGCATAAATTCAGGCTGTCCGGCGGAATCCGGAAGTGTAATTCTTGAAATTGCCTGTCTTGCTAAATCCTCTCCATCATCCATATTTACATTCATAGCGAATTCAAGGGTGAGCCACACCCCCCATGCAGTCGCATCTGAATAAACATTTTCAACTCCTTTTATGTTCATCACTTCTCTTTGCACAGGCTCGGCAATATCATTTGCTGCCTGTTCCGGCGATGCACCGGGGTAGGAGATAAAAATACTTAAATAAGGAATATTTACTCCCGGGTACTTTTCAATGTTCATTTTCTGGACGGAATAAATTCCGCCTCCGATCAGCATCGCGACAATAATAAATAATGCGACTGTGTTCTTCATACTAAAACGAATTAGTGCTTTCATGTGATCCTCCTAAAAATTTTTCGCGAATTAACGCTTAGTAAGACTCCTGTTTTACAGATGTAAGAATAGAAAGAAATCATAAATAAGAGATCAGCGACCGAAAAGCCTTCTACTATCAGTGGGGGAGAACACCACTTCCTGTAACAATGCTTGCACTTGTATGTGCTGTAAATGGATCATTTCACTGATTTATCATTTCCGTACTTTATCGTATAAAAGTTTTTGTTCGTTCAAAATGCTCTTGAGAATTAATTGCGGATAAGACTTTAGGCATATAGATAGGAAGATTTGGTCTTAGATCTCCATACATCCCGCTTTAGACAGTTACTTCGGATAAAGTGAAACTTCCATCAGTGGGGGTTTTCCCTCATCCCCCACTGATGGTTAGTTGAACCAATCGGGCTTTTAGGGGCAGTTTATCCCCCGCCTAACTTGATTGGTTTCACCTCCAATTTTGAGGCGGGGGTATTACTGCCCCTTAATCTGCGATAAAAAAAGAAATCCCGTAATAACGGGATTATTCATTCAAAATTAAATAAGATAGGAACATTTTTTATTTCTGTAAATATGCTGGATCGAGTGTATGAATACAATTTTCTGGCTTTTAACTGAAGAAAGATTCCGCTTGCTAAAAGAGCGTTCACTTATTCGCATATTTTAATAGTCATCGGTCACATAAATGAATCAGTTTATGGCAGGCAAAAATGTTAACTACCATAATAACAATGCCAAAAAGGGACAAGGCAAGAAGCTGCATTTTATAAATAGCTTTTGATTTACCGCCGATTTGATAAAGAAACGAATCATCTGTTGTTAGATCTGTTCTAACATTTTCAGTTTTTATCTTTTTTGTTATCTTACCAGATTGCCTGTCTATTTGGTAAATACTATTTTCTAATCCGTCAGAATGCCAAAGATACTTGCCATCCCAAGTAAGACCACACAAATGCTCACCGGGAGATGGGAAAAAATGAACCTCTGTAAGTGTCACACCGTACGCCTCCTTATTTTTTTTGTTATCGATTTGTAAGAGCTGTTATAAATCTACCCTGATTTGCATTTTCTTGCAGATCCGAACAACACTATTCAGAAGTTTTGCTTGAAGGACTGAGTTCATTTTTTTCGAAAAAAATGGAATAAACTTTTTTTATTTTTCACCTTTTCATAAAAAGGGGCATGGTTTTTAACGGCATTTTTCCCGAATTCCGATTGATATGGAACAAAATCAAGTACTTCCCCTTTACGCAAATATTTTGTTCCTGTATCGGCAATTTGCGGAAATAACTCCCGCGTATCACCCTCGGCATCAACTACGATTAGAAAGCTTTGTTCCTGTTTTTTACGTATCATTAATAACAAGTATGCTTTTCTCACTGGCTCCAGTGTGGACAAAAACTTTCTTAATTCCTCGACCAGCTGTGTAGGATAATCCTCCGGAATCCCAATTTGCACCGTTTCGTCTTCTTCTACCTTTAACACATGTTGGTTTACATATTGGATTTGTTTATTTCCCAATATAATATTTTGGTTAAATGGGTTTATCGAAAAACCGGCAATGTTGTTACTATCTTTTAACATTGTTTCATAGTCTTTAAAGGTTAGAATCATTGTTTGCGTTTTCTTTCCATTGCTCCATTTATTTAATTCTTCCCAGTCGGTAAAAGCAGGAAAGAAACTTACTTCTTCTGTATTTGTAATCGTAATAAATTGAATCGTTGTACCTTCTTTTAAAACAGTGGTGCCATCTTCCTTTTCCGATTCGGGTAAAGAAGGTTCAATGATGACCGGCGCTAAAAAGTGCGCGTCCACTAAAAGATGAAAGAACTTTCTTTCGCTTTTTTGACCAGGCTCCTTTAAAAAAGCATTCATGCTTTCTACCAATTCCGGATTCGTTACAGGTTTGTTTACATCGACCACTGTTTTCATCCTTTCTAATTCCTTTATTCACTATGATAATATTAAAATAATATAAATGAAAAGGGTTCCTCTCAATTTCGTAAGGTATGTAAAGAGATCAAATCCAAGCTTTTGTATTCTATATTAACATACCTACCACATCATGGAAACCTTCGAAGTTACTATTCATGACATTAATTGGGCAAGAAAGCATAAGAATATAGTACTAAAAAATTATTTAGAAGGAGAAAGTATGGGAAGACTAGAGAGCTATTCTATATTTTTACATTAAGGTGTATATTTCATGGCAACGATTCCTTTGTGATGAAAATCAGCTATCCAAAGCAAATTTCCATCCTTCAGGAAAGTTGGCATATACAACTATGATCGTTTGCCAAAAATGTAAGACCCGCAACGTCTCCCGTTACCGTAAAACGCTCCTCATAAGTATTTTTACTCAAGGAATAAAGACCACTAAACCGGGATCTTTGAAACCCAGCCAAAATCCGCCTATCGAATTCGATTCCTTATGGAAGTGATAGTACCACTTCTAAAGAAAAGTTTATCTGATCCAAGCCCGTCAGTGTTATATGTGGCACATAATATAAGCAAAATTCTCTCAATTAATTTACAAAAAAGATGATTTGAAACGAAATATTAAGTAAAATCTTTCAATTTTGCCATGAGAAATTGCATAAAAGTGGTATAATACATCTATATGATAAAGAAATGAAGCGATCCCGGAAATTCATACGGCTGCTTGTTCGGATTACCAATATAGATCAGAAATGGCTTTATAAAACCAATTAATTAAAAAAGTTGATAAAGGGGAGGTTGGCAGAAATGAGATTTATTTTTGGCAGCGCGAATAAAATATTATTAATAGGTACGTTGCTGTTTTTAACGATTAGTTCATTGGATAATCTCGTAGCTTCTTATCTTTTTTTCTTCAGTTATAGGCTTAGTTGAAAAGGAAGAAATGAACAGGCTTCCTGTATTTTTATTGCTGCTTATTATAGGGTTTCTAGTCATATCGGTGGCAAAATATTTATACGCCAGGTGCCAGAATTTAATTATTGCCAAAGTAAATCTGAACGTGAAAATGAAACTTTTTCACAAATTCATCAATGAAAATGAAGCAAATAATGAAGGACAGTCGGCAACACAATTATCACTTTTGACAAATGATATGAAATTATTTGAACAGAATTATTTGAAAATTATATTTAATATGGTATTTAATTTCTGCGTATTTCTCTTTTCGATTATCATGGCTTTTTTGTATGATGTCAGAATGGCAGCGATCTTTGTGCTTTTTTCGCTAATTCCAATCTTTATACCGAAAATCTTTTCCGGGAAAATTAAGCAAAAGTCAAGCGAATGGTCCGGCAATAATAGTAACTATATCGCTATATTGAAGGATCACTTCAACGGAATTGAAACGATAAAAAGTTATGGCATTGAAAAGCTAATCTTTTTGAAAACGAAAAAGACAAACGCAGACTTAGAAAACTCAATGCAGAAAATGAATAATACCGTTGAATTGTCTAATACGGTTGTGCTTTTTTTCGGGATGATCTGCTTCTTTATTCCGATCATCATCGGCAGCTACTTTACGATAAATGGAGAACTGACATTAGCTGCTTTAATGGGGTTATTGCAAATCAATAATACTATCATTAATCCGCTCCTTACGATTATTTCCGACTACAATACAATCATTACTACAAAGCCAATTATACATAGAATCAATAATATTTTGAAAGAGCAGAGAGAGAAGGAAAGGAATGGAAATTTACAAAATATTGAATTTCATTCGATTACGTTAAACCAGGTTTTTGTAAAAGGAAGAGATAAAAATATTCTCGAGAATATTTCATTAAATATTAAAAAAGGCGAAAAAGTGTTAATTATGGGAACTTCCGGTTCGGGGAAGAGCACCTTGTTAAAAGTACTGCGAAAAAGGCTGCCTGTTTATCAAGGGGAGATATATTTGGATTCATTAAATTATCAAGATATTGACAATGAGGCAGTCATGCAAAATTTTAGTTTGATCGGGCAAAAGCCGTTTCTTTTTGACGAATCGATTGAATATAACATCACATTAGGAGAAGATTTTACAAAGGAAGAAATTCTTCATGCCTGTGAAAAATCCGGCTTAGCGGAAATGGTAACGGAAAAAGGGTTAGATTATCAGGTGGGGGAAGACGGGAAAAATTTATCTGGCGGGCAGCAGCAGCGAATTGAAATTGCCAGAGCGATTATTCGTAAAAGAGACATTCTGCTGATTGATGAAGCAACTGCTTCCTTGGATGCGGCGACTGCTTTAAATATCCGCAAAACTTTTTTAGCGATGCCGCAAACGATTGTCGAAGTGGCTCATCATATTGAAAGAAATTTACTGCCATTATACGATAAAATTATTGTGATCACAGATGGAAAAATCATAGAAAATGATTCTTTTGCAGAGTTGTCTAAACATAAAAACTCCTTTATTAATCAAATGTTGCCGGCGAATATGTGAAATACAACCGAAAAATCCGGACCTGTTTAGTATTTTGGAATGATAAAGTTGTTCTTGAAAATAATACATTATTTAACGTAGTTAGGCAGAAGTCGCCCATCCTCTATAGGTGGGTGATGAATGCCGTTCGGTATGAGGGTTACCTTTGGTAACTCGAAAACCGACAGATAGGCATGTTGCCTTTTTATTTTGTTCCATGTTATAATCAGTATATATAAGAAATGAGTTGATATAACAATGGAATTAGATACAAATAAACATTCAGTGTTTCTTCTGTATTATCATCTTGTGTTAGTAACGAAATATCGTAGACAAGTCATAAATGATGACATATCTGAATTTGCGAAGTCTACCTTTATACGAATTGCAGAATCTTATCACATCACTTTAGTTGAGTGGTATCATGATAAAGACCATGTTCATATCATGTTCAAAGCTCAACTTACGAAATTTATCAATGCCTATAAAAGTGCTAGTTTACGATTGATAAAACGTGATTTTCCAAGAGTAAAGAAACAGCTTTGGAAAGAAATGTTTTGGTCTAAAAGTTTTTGTCTTTTGACGACTGGAGGATCCGATCGATGTCATCAAAAAATATATCCAGAAACAAGGAAATAATCACAAATAGAAAGTAGGGGAACCTTATGGAACGACTAAAAGCTTATAAATTTAGAATTTATCCAACAGAAGATCAAGCGAT
>JAGKQJ010000149.1 GCA_017898095.1 Bacillaceae bacterium Marseille-Q3522
GCCTTACATGGGCTGAAAGGTTTTTAAAAAAACGGTTATTTTGTACCATGGAGCGACCCTAAAACCATGAATACGCTTTCGTATTTGTGGACAAAAAAAATTGCCCACAAATACTTGACTCAATCATTATTTTGTGGAGAATAAACATGGAAATTTTTTTTATAGTACAATGAGAAATATAGCTTGTTGAGGTGAACTTATCATGGACATCAAGGAAATAACAAATGAGGACGTAAAAAAGCAATATGCAAGAGAGATTCTTGAAAATTTACCAAATTGGTTTGGTATTCCTGAAGCAGTCGAGGAATATGTAATGGAAAGCAGCAAAATGCCCTTTTATGCTGCTTTTGATGAAAAAAAAGTAATTGGATTTTTAGCACTGAAACAGCATAATTCTTTTTCCGCGGAAATATATGTGATGGGGATTAATGAACACTACCACAGGCAAGGGCTTGGCAGATTGTTCGTAGAAAAATGTCTCGCCTGGTGTAAGCAGGAGAAGATAGAATTTTTACAAGTAAAAACTTTGGATGAATCAAATCCGGATCCGTTTTACGCGAAAACGAGGCAATTTTATCGGGCAATGGGATTCAAGCCATTAGAATGTTTTCCGACTTTATGGGACGAATCGAACCCGTGTCTGCTGATGATTATGAGTATTGATTCGTACATATAATTACTTAAGAGGGTTTACCTGTAAAGGGGTGAATTTGTTTCATCAAGCAAAACTCTAGAAATCAGGTGGAGACTGTTGTCCACCTGATGGGAAAATCCCGCCCGGGATTTGTTTTTACCCAGAAAAAACGCCTATCTTTTAAAAATCGATGCGGCGTTTTTTCTTTATTTATCTACCTAAGTTTGGCGTAAAAATTTTCCGATACCAGACGTAGCAAGGCTTGGAGTCACACTGTCGTTTTAGTTTTGTCCCTACAATGACTTTTTCTTTACACAGCTGGGTTTGGTTAAAAAAGTCGCCAAACTTGGGTTACTTATTAAAATAATAATTTTCATTCATTGTCCCATAAATCTCTCATAATATAAAGTAGATGACGTACAAGGCAGGATAAGAATTGTTATAATGAAATTTATTCATATTTAGAGATGAGGAAATGAAACTGTGAAATTGAAATTAAGCAAGCAAAAGATCATCTTCTCCGCCATTGTGATTCCTGCTATACTTATCATTCTATCTGTTATTGTTAGCAATACAGTGCTGCAGGTATCTCATTATGAGATTTCATCTGGAAAAATTCACTCTTCTTTTGACGGGTATAAAATACTTCAACTTTCCGATTTGCACAGCAGTAGTTATGGCCGCAATCATTCCGGAATAATAAAAAAGGTTGATAGGGAAGATCCTGATATCGTTGTGATGACTGGGGACATGATTGATACAAAAGACACAGATTATCATGTGTTTTATCAATTGGCGCAGCAGCTGGCAGATAAATATCCTGTTTTTTTTATTGTCGGTAATCATGAGCAGAACATAGCAGAACAACGCTTACTTGATCTAACAGACTATTTAACGTCCATTGGCGTACACATATTGGATAATGAGAAAATCACGCTCAGTAAAGGGGAGCAAAGCATTGATCTTTATGGACTATGGTTTAATCTCCGCTACTACAAAGATTTAAATAATAAAAATACCGAGGATTATTATTTTGGAAATGAACAAATCGAGACTGTTTTAGGTTCGATGGATGATGAAAAATTTACGGTGCTGCTTGCTCATAATCCCGTATATTTTGACACGTATGCAGAATGGGGAGCGGATTTGGTTTTTTCCGGGCATATTCATGGCGGTATCATCCGAATTCCATTTGTGGGTGGGCTGCTTTCGCCGGAAAGAGTTTTTTTCCCGGAATATGATGCAGGAATTTTTGCGAAAAACGATAAACAAATGATTGTAAGCCGCGGACTTGGCAACAGTGATTTTGGCTTTCGCGTATTCAACAGGCCGGAAATTGTTGTAGTAACATTGAAAAGGAAATAAGTATAAATCGAAAAGTAATAAAAATATTTTTATAACAAACAGAATCGAACAGTCTACAATTAGAATTCTAAATAAAATATCCATTTTGATATTTTACGAACAGCAAAACAAGGAATTTGAGAAAATTATTAAGAAGGTGGTTTATTGAATAATAAATTGATAAGTAAAAAAGTATGAAAAATATACTCATCCCAGGTTTTGATCGAAATTATTTTAAGCTACCGTCATATTGCATACGTATATGAAGAGATTTGTATCGAGAAAATGTGGCAGTTAAACGCAGAGAAAAAACTTCCCTTTCTTTTCGATAAATGCGGGCGTCGGTGGAATAACCATACAGAAATTGATATTGTTGCATTTGAAAGCACCGGCGAAAATATTTTGTTCGGAGAATGTAAATACACGAATGAACCGATGGATGTGGATATTTTTTATCAATTGATGAAGAAAAGGAGGTTGCCTGGAAAAATGATGTCCGTCGTGAACACTTTATCTTTTTTAGTATCAACGGATATACGGAGCAGTTGAAAGCGTTGGCTGCAAGCAGAAATGATGTATTATTAAATTGAAAACCAGTCTTGGGAGCAAAAGCTGATAAGCAAAAAACCATTTCCTTAAGAGGGAAATGGTTTGTTCACTTAATACTTCCTAAAAACCTGGACTTGCTGGAAAAACCGGGAGATGCGTTCGACAATGCTGTCAATTGATTGCCGGTCTTCGATAAGGTCGTAATCATTAATATTGAGGCGCATAACGGGACAGGCGTTAAAGGTATCGATCCAGTTTTCGTAGCGGTCGTACATTTCCAACCAGTAGGAAACCGGAGTTTGCTGCTCCATCGCACGGCCGCGTACTTCAATGCGTTTGAGAATGTCTTCGAAAGAGCCTTCTAAATAAATTAGTAAATCGGGATGCGGAAAATAAGGAGTCATTACCATCGCATCAAATAAACTTGTGTACGTTTTGTAATCGACAGGTGACATCGTCCCTTTTTCGTAATGCATCTTCGCAAAAATGCCAGTATCTTCGTAAATCGAGCGGTCTTGCACAAAGCCGCCGCCATATTCAAAAATTTTCTTCTGTTCTTTAAACCGTTCCGCTAAAAAATAAATTTGTAAATGAAAGCTCCATCTTTGAAAATCAGCATAAAATTTATCCAAATACGGATTCGCTTCGACTTTTTCGAAGGACGTTCGGAACTGTAATCGGTCAGCTAAAGCTCTTGTCATTGTTGATTTGCCGACACCAACCGTTCCGGCAACGGTTATGACAACGTTCCGGGGAATCGAATAATTACTGTTATTTCTCATTATGATTTAACTCCTTTTTTCATACCATTTCGAGAGGGGTTCTAATATACAAGATAAGTCTTGTTTGTTTTTTACAAAATCGAGCTCATCACCGTTAAAGCGGAGAATGGTTACTTCCGGATGCTGCTTTTCGAAATGCTTCATAGCCTCTTCGTAATCCAATACTAATTGTTGCAAATAAAGGGTACTGATATTATTTTCAAAATCTCTTCCCCGTTTTTTAATTCTTGCCAGTAACGTTTCGAGACGTGCGTGCAGGTAAATGATTATATTTGGACAAGGAAGATTTTCTGTTAAAATTGTATATATTTTTTCGTACTTTGCGTATTCCTCTTCATTTAACGTACGCTTGGCAAAGATAAGATTTTTATATATATGGTAATCCGTCACAACTGATTTTTCTTGGCTGATATATTGATTCTTGATGTCATGAAGCTGTTTATAACGATTGCAAAGAAAAAACATTTCCAATTGGAAGCCCCATTCTTCAATATTTTCATAAAATTTATCGAGAAAGGGATTTTCATCTACGATTTCCTGCAACAAGGGAAGCTGAAAATGTTCGGATATAGCCTGGGCAAGGGTTGTTTTTCCGACACCGATCGCACCTTCCACAGCAATGAATGGTATTCCCATATTATTCTCTCCTCCTTTTTCCACTTATGCGGATTCTGTTTGTGACCGGACATATATAAAGAGAAGCGGATTGCCGGTTATCAGCAATTATGGGAATGAGCAAACAACAGTCTGTTCATCAGACTCTGTTGTTAGGCTTTCATCTAAGATTTCTCTAAGTACACTTAAAAAAATAAGGGTCAATATTATAGAAAAGAGGCGGTAATTTTTTTACACAAAGAACATTTTATCATATTATGAAAGGAAATAGGGATAAGCAAGAGGAGTCTATTTTCACAGGAACGATGACCGAATACAATTGAGGTGTTGTGATACGATGAAACAAATCTTATATATTGAGGATGACCATGAAATCGCCGGCTGGGTCAAAGAAGATTTAGAACAAAGAGGGTATGCCGTACAATGGTATGAATCGGGGGAAAAGGCACTATCTGCAAAAAAAGAAGCAGATCTGATTATTTTAGATGTGATGCTTCCCGGCTTGGACGGATTTACGATTGGACAAAGGCTCAAGAAGGAGTCACCCGATGTTCCAATCCTGATGCTTTCGGCAAGAACGGCGGTCGATGATAAGCTGCAAGGCCTGGAGTTTGCCGATGATTATTTGACGAAACCTTTTCATCCGGACGAGCTTGCGGCACGTATTGAGGTTTTATTAAGAAGATTTACACGGTCAATCCCAAATGATATTATGCTTGGGCATATCAGGGTATCAGGATTTGGCAATCAGATTATCAATGAGAACACAGGGGAAGAGATTATTTTAACCGGTAAACAGTATCAAATCTTTCTCTATTTTTTACGTCATCCAAATCAAATTTTAACAAAAGAACAAATTTATGAAGCAGTGTGGGGAGAAACTTTTATCGAAGGGGACAAGTCGTTAATGGTGCATATCCGCCATTTACGGGAAAGGCTGGAGGTCGATCCGGGATCGCCGACAATTATTGAAACAATCAGAGGTATCGGATATCGGGTGAAGCAATGAAATTTCGGCGCTCCCTATTAGCAAAATATTTACTGATTATTCTTGTTGCGCTAACGTTGATTCCAATGAGTTTTCCGATTATTTCCCTATTTCTTTTAATACCGGGAGTCGGTACGGATGAAAATCAAGGGATTTATAATAATGGTACGGATTTAGAAAAAATGTGGCATCAGGAAGCAAAAGATTTGCAAGGTGCTTCTGATGACACAGTAAGTCAAAAATTGCGTGAGCTTCATGAAAAGTACAAAGAATCAAATATTTTTTGGGTGGACGAAGAAGGAACGACACGGTTAAAAATCCCTGAAAACATTACGATTCCGCAACAATGGAGTGCTTCCTATACGGTTGACTTTATGAAAAATAACCGCGGTTATGAGGTCGATCCTTATACCGTTGTTGCCCATATTGGCGAGCATCCTGCAAAGGGATTTATCGTGTTACAAGTACCGCGAACTTTGATGAAAGGCATCGGAGAATCGATGATCGATAAATACGGGTATGCGATCACGATTGGTGTTGTCATTGTATTAGCATTTTTTATTTTTATTTCATGGCTGTTTTTCTACAGGATCAGGAAAAGACTGATTCATTTAAGAAAGGCAATGACGATTCCGGCGGATAAAGAGATCCCGCTGCCGATTTCTGTTGGGAAGAACGATGAAATTGGCGAACTGGAGGAATCATTTAATGAAATGCTCACGCAATTAGAAGCAAGCAATAAACGGGAGAAAGAAGAAGAAGATTTAAGAAGGCGGCTGATCGCCAATCTTTCTCATGATTTACGTACACCGTTAACCACAATCAGGGGCCATGCCTTCAGCTTGAAAAAGGAACCTTTAAGTGATAAAGGACAGGAATCTTTGGTACTTATCGATAAGAAGATTGATTATTTAGGACAACTGATCGAAAATCTGCTTTCTTATACGTTATTGTCGGCACATAAATATCCGTTTGATCCGAAAAAAACCGATATTGTCCGTTTGTTGCGGACATCTTTTGCTTCCTGGTATCCTGTTTTTGAAAATCTTGGATTTGAAATTGAACTGCAGCTTCCGGAAAAAGCAATTAATTGGCTGATTGATACGCAGTGGATGAATCGAATTTTAGATAATTTTTTTCAAAATATTGTCCGCCATGCGAGAGAAGGAAAATATATTGCCCTTCAATTGAATGAAGAAGGAAAAACATTAACGATCACCGACAAAGGGCCGGGGATGGAGGCAGCGTCCACTGAGAAAGGAGCCGGGATCGGTATCACGATTGCTGCGTTAATGCTTAAAGAAATGCAGCTTGAATGGGAAATTGATACAGGTGATACAGGAACGGTCATACAGGTTAGAAATGAAAATGTATGAAGAACTCGGTTAGGTAAGTAGTAAATCCCGGACTGTTCAGATGCAATGTGTTTTCATTGGTTGAGAAGATATTATCACTATGAAATATGCTAAACTACATGCAGAGAAACTTAATTACTTGTTAATAGATTAATGATCGCCGTTTGAGCTAGTAATATTTTAATAAGCTGAAAGTGCTTGAAGCAGAACAAAAGCCGGGCGAGTGTCCCGTCCGGTTATAATCAAAAGACTTTAAGTCTGCCAGGATATACGGAAAACTGCGTCCATAACAAAATTTTCATCAGTATAACAATTTCCATGTTGCTGAAAATATCTACAGACTAACTTATTGTAATCTTTTAATTTTTTCTTCACTTATACCGGTTAATTCGGCTATCTTTGAAAGTTGCATTCCCTCTTGAAGTAATTTTTTCGCAACTATTGCCTTCCCTTCTTCAATCCCTTCTTCGATTCCTTCTCTCCTCCCTTTTTTAATCCCTTCTTTTATGCCTTCTTCTTTACCTATTCTATGGTATCCGATCAGGTTGCTTAATAAGTCACGGAGTTCTTTCATTTTTGCTTCATATACTTCACGGTTTTCTTTGTTTGCACTCATGGCTTCCCATTCAATGAGCGCTTCTTTTACTTGTTCAATGTTCATCGCCCATTCCTCCAGTTCAGCAAACATTTCGCTGTTTATTTTTTTCTTGCGGTAATCAGCCGCTGCAAGCATCATTAGCCAAGGAAGTTCCCGATTTTTTTGATCCACTAAATTTCTTCTTCCTTTTTTCCATTGTACCATGAAAGCACTTAAATCAAACGCATGGATTTCGAGACAATCGCTCCACAAAAAGTGTTCTTTATCCTCTTTTACATGAAATACAGTGTGAAACCGGTCTGTTTCTGATGGGAATAATGGGTAATTTAGAATTGTAATGATAATAGTAGGAGGAAGCTGTAAATAAGGATCACTCGCGTGGATGGAGGAGGAAAACATCCTTGCCCAATAATAAAGCGTGCGCTCGGGCATATCTTGTTGGTTAACGGGCTGAATTTCAATATTGATTCGTTCACCGAGTGAAGTAAAAACGGTTACATCCAACCGGACAGATTTTCCGTCTGTACTCTCCTATGCAAATTCGGTATTCTCAAAGTTTAAATTCTTTATCTTCTCACTTCCTTGGACCTAATAGGTCATTTAAAAAAGCAATCGTAATATGCTTTCGGCTCTGCTGGCCAAATAATTGTTTGAACATAAAATCAACTTTTAAATCGAGGAGTTCTTTTTCCATGAGGATCATCCTTTCGGGGAAATATATTTTTTACTGGGGAATGAGGAGTAGCAATGGATAGATTCTTCATACATAGTAATTCGCTACAATTATAAAAAATCCTGCTTTCCTTTAAAAAATTTTTTGCACGATCTACGATTATTTTTAAGTTATAAATGCTTGGTCTAACTCAATTGTCTATAGACGGTATCTGCTTTAAGCCTAATTCATTTGTGTCCATACTTTTAAAGAGGTGAAAAGTATGGTCGGATATATGAAAAGTAGCTTTGTCAAACATGAAATCAAGTATCATGTGATATGGATAACGAAATACAGATATAAAGTGTTACGAAGCAAAGTGGCTGATAGAGTACGAGAACTAATCAGACAAGGATGGAAGCAAGAGGAATAATGATTATGCAGAGAAAAAAATATGTCCAATATGTAATAAACCCTTTATCCCAGAAAGAAAAGATAAAAAATACTGTTCGTCCGCTTAACTTACAGCCAAAAGCAGAAGGTATAGAGCTAGAAAAGCAAGAATCTAGAACCAAAAAACAAATATATTTGGGGTAGTAACAACGTAGCTGTCATTACCCACAATAACAGAATTAAATTGGAAAATTTTAAATGGCATCATTATAATGATTTTGAGCTTCCTCAATAGCCAATCTCGAGTATGCCTCGATGGATTTTCGGCTCTTATGTTTTTAAAATAAATCACAAAACACTAGAAATAATCTATAAATGTTTTTATAAATTCATTTTCTCAGGAAAGCCATTACCTTCGTAAAAAATGAGTATATTATCCTAAATCAAAAATATCAAAAGAGGAAGCTAGTGGATTTTATTTGGGCGTTTTTAACCATTTATCTGCATTTCGACAAATTACTGCAAAATTCTTCTTATATATATGGTAGCCTTTTATTACGAATCGGTTCACAAAAATTATAGGATAATCGAGGGGGCACACATGAAAAAACTTATCGGAACAATTCTTTTTTCAGCTTCAATTATTAGCTTAATACCATTAAATACGTCTGCAGCTGAAAA
This sequence comes from Bacillaceae bacterium Marseille-Q3522, assembly GCA_017898095.1. Lineage (GTDB taxonomy): Bacteria > Bacillota > Bacilli > Bacillales > Cytobacillaceae > JAGKQJ01. The sequence continues at coordinate 8,592 of JAGKQJ010000149.1, forward strand.
TAATGTATCTAGTAATGTTGGAATCAAACAAGATGTCAGGGCAAAAGAATTATCAGAGGTTAAAACTAACAGAGACACCCATTCAATCCAGTTAGTAATGGAAAATCTTAAAGGAAATTATTTCAAAATCTATAGAGATGGTGAGAAAATTTGGGAAGGAAGTCAGGAAGATTATGTGGATGCAAATCTAGAATCAGATTATTCATATACATATAAAATAGGTGTTTATAAAAATGAAAAACTTGTTGATATTGTATCATACAGAGCTAAAACTAAAAAGGGAAAGCCATCAATCAATAATAATAAAGTTTCTGATACAACATATTCCGACGAAACCGATCTTGTAACTACGATTGGAAAAGATTTTGTAACATTAGAGTGGGAACCAATTCCCGATGATGATGAAATATATGAAATTTACCGAGATGGAAAGTTAATAGACAAGGTTGCAACTACAAAATACACTGATTTTACCGTGAAAAATGGTCAAGACCATTTATATGAGATTGTAGCTTCTAAAGAGGTATCTATTAAGCAAAAAACAGAAATAAAGGAACAATTAAAAAAGAATAATATCGACTTTTCCAAAATAGATAAAGAATTTTTATTTAATGAGGTTAAGACAGTAGGAAAAGTAGTCGAAACAGTCGAAGAAATTTCAGAAGAAGAATTGGTATCTATAGATGTCTCAGAGGAATTTGTTGAAGCTCCTATTCAAACTTTAGGAATACCAGATGCAGGAACAGAAGTTCCGGCATATCTATTCAGATATCAAACCTTTATACCTTTTGCCTCAGTTGATAATCCAAATCAATATCATGAAACACTTATTGGTGAATATGGAACAAGATTAAAAGGGGATAATAGAGGATTTGATCCTTTTTCTAACGAATATAGAACTAGAGTAGATGTTTATGCTAATTGGTGGTATCCCGATTTATATGCTGACCGTTTAGTAGGCGAAAGTGTGCTCTATGACTCTGACGGTAATGTTTTATTGCGAGATACTGCAAGTAATAGTGGAATTAGGGTAACTAAAGATTTAGTGTCAAGTACAAAAATGATGTGGAGAGTAAATCATGACGTAGGTGTTCCTTTCGACCCATCTTACCCAAACATAACATATTATTATGAGGGAACAGTATATAAAAACGGCACTTTTAGCTTACGGGGATCACATGATAAAGCACCAAATCATGAAATATATGCCGGAAATGCATTTACTGATATAAGACCTATAACTGCATACACCTTTGCGATTGGAAGTACAATGGATTTTATTTATTTAGCACCTGGTACTCCCCAAAAATACTTTGAAGTTAGTATGTAATTAATATTTGAAGGAGAGCCGGATACTGGTTCTCCTTTGTTATTAATATTAATTT
>JAGKQJ010000014.1 GCA_017898095.1 Bacillaceae bacterium Marseille-Q3522
CCTTTTATCTGTTTGTATAACTAAAGACATGCACAACAAACAACTTTATACCCTTTTTTTGGAGTTACGCATAATTATACGACATTAACGGGCGGTTTGATTTTTTTACAATTAGTTATCTTCCCTAGTACGAAATAAAAAAAATCCATAATTTATCAAGAGAGCTTGTTTTGAAGAGAATACAGGTCGTTCTTTACTCCTGTTCATAACAAACGCAATAAAAACGAATATACCTCATTGAAGAAGCAATAGATAAAGATGTAAAGCAAGGTAATCGCATTAAGCACGGATAAAGCTGGAAATCCTTCTTCTTCCTCCGGAATCGGGGAGTAACCGAGCTTTTTGTAAAATCCGGAGGAAGTTGGAATAGCGTTCCATTGATTAGAGAAGAAACATGGCAACAATGGTTGTTACAACTAAACCAATCACGACAGGCAAAAGGTTTCGCCGTGCCAGTTCAAACGGATCGACATTGCAAATGGCAGCAGCGGGTATTAACGCCCAAGGAACGATTGTTCCGCCGCCAATCCAGATTGCTGCAATTTGTCCCAGCGCAGTTAATGTTGCTTCCCCGGAACCGAGTGCCGTACCGAAAAGACTGGCTATCGAGCCTGCCAGAGATATTCCGGAAAAACCGGAACCGTCTAATCCGGTGATGGCACCGACGACAGTTAATGTTACCGCTGCTACCTCAGTGGTCAGTGGCACCGCTGTTGCTAAAGCAATCCCCAGATCATTGACAATTCCATGTGAAGCATTAGGAAGAAAATCGCCAATGATCGTTTGAAAACCAGCGTCTCCTAAGTAAAAAAACGCCGCAATCGGAATAACCGGGCCAAATACTTTGAAGCCAAATTGAAACCCTTCGATCAGATAACTGGTTGTTTTTTCTAACCCTTTCGATTTGTGGGCAGCCATTGCGATGAATAAAAGGATAAAAACAGTAGTACCGCCTATAAGCGCGGTAGCGTCTCCTCCTTGTAAATCAAGGACAAACATTGCCGTAACATCAAGTATATATAGAATCGGGATTAAGAATGCGAAAAATCTTTTCACAGACAATCCCAACAGCTGCTCTTGAACGTCTGTTTTCTGAAAAACTTCATGACTGTTTTGTAAAGGATCCGCTATTTTTCCTTTTTTCATGTCTCTCTTCAGTAAAATAAATGCTGCAATTGTTGTAACAGCTCCCATAACGATAACTAAGGGAACGCTGGCGGAGATAACCTCTCCAACCGGAATACCCGCCGCATCGGCCGTCAGTTTTGGTGCTGCCTGGATAACATAGTCTCCCGATAAAGCAAATCCATGGCCGAACAGGTTCATCGCCATTGCTGCACCGATTGCCGGAAGCTTTACCCGGATTGCAACCGGCAGTAACACCGCCCCTAATATTGCCACAGCAGGCGAAGGCCAAAAGAACAGTGATATAATCAGCATTAACAGCCCAATAATCCAATAGGCCAATGCCGGAGTCTTAATCCATTTCGCAAAGGGTGAAATCATAATATTGTTAATTCCGGTAATGGTTAAAATCTTACTCATGGCAACAATGATAGAGATAACAAGAATCGTTGACAACAGCTCCGTAATCGCAAAAATAAAGCTGGAAAAGATACTAATGACGGAGTTACTCAGATGTCCGGTAGCGATAAACGCAATAAGAAATATCCCGGTAATACATACGATAGTTGTATCTCTTTTCATCATCATAAAGCCAATAATAAAAACAATAAATAATACATATACCAAGTGCAGCGCCGTAAGCTCAACGCCCATTTTTCATACCCCCTCCATTGTCCGGACAATACCTATAGGCTATTGCCCTAAAACCTTTAATACAGCGTATGAAAAAAAATAATAGTTGTGAAAAAGAAAAGCGGAGGGCGCTTGATTAAACCGATAGGATGTTGGAGGCATTTGAACCGAAGGCGCAGTTTGCCTTCGATTCAAATGGTGAAACAGCCGTACGGTTTAGCGTCCGGAGCTGGAAAAAGAAAAGCGGAGGGCGCTTGATTAAACCGATAGGATGTTGGAGGCATTTGAACCGAAGGCGCAGTTTGCCTTCGATTCAAATGGTGAAACAGCCGTACGGTTTAGCGTCCGGAGCTGGAAAAAGAAAAGCGGAGGGCGCTTGATTAAACCGATAGGATGTTGGAGGCATTTGAACCGAAGGCGCAGTTTGCCTTCGATTCAAATGGTGAAACAGCCGTACGGTTTAGCGTCCGGAGCTGGATCAAGAAAAGCGGAGGCGTCTCGAACAGCCGCGACAAGCTTAAGACGAGCAACGATAAAGTCCGCTTTTTGACTTTAACGTTGCTTGGCTTAAGACCTCGAGCGGCTAGACGCCGGAGCTGGACAAAGAAAAGCGGAGGCGTCTCGAACAGCCGCGACAAGCTTAAGACGAGCAACGATAAAGTCCGCTTTTTGACTTTGTGTTGATTCCGACTTCTGACCCTTGACTTCCGGACTCTTCTATCATCTCCGTCTCGGGACGGAGAAAAGAAAGACTTGCGATACGTGTGTTTTTACCGTTAAACTAATAAAATAGTAAGTAAATAGATTGAAAATAGATTTGCCAAAAAGAGGGGATCATGTGCGATATCGAACGATCAATCAAATCGTATTTGCTTGTGTTCTATTTTTTATAGGTACAATATTACTGCTTGTGGATATCGGGATCATTTCCTTGGAAATAAAGCAAATTTTTATAATGGCAATTCCTTACTTCCTTTTTTTATACAGTGCTCTTGTTATTTTGCAAAAATTAATCAAAAAACGGGAAGGTAGTTTTGGATTCGCTTTTTTCCTGCTTATTTATTCGGGATTATTAATTTTAGATCAGTTCCGGCTGATCCAATTCCATTATGCTGATGTGTTCAAGCTTTGGCCGCTACTGCTCATCTATATAAGCTATATGGTGCTTTTTAAAAAGAAAAAAATAAAATTAAGTTTTTCAACTAATGATGCTTTTTCCAGTGAAATAGAAGAAAAAGAGGAAACAGAAGATGAAGAAAACCATGTAAAAGTTTCTCATTCCGATAAAAAAATGAAAGTATTTTCGATTGGGGACGTGAAGCTGAACAAACCGAATTGGGACTTGGAACCGATGGGAATGCATACATTCATTGGCGATTTTTTTATTGATTTTAATAAAGCTTTTATTCCGGAAAAAGAAAATATTGTCACAGTGGAGTCTGTCATTGGTGATGTTAAAATGCTCATTCCAGCAGATTTGCCGGTTGATATTTTTAGCCAGGTGAAGGTTGGCGATATTCGCTTGTTTGATCAAAAAGCGGATGCTATCAACCGGGCTTTGACATACAGGTCTGACAATTATGATGAAGCATCAAGAAAAATAAAAATTTCGATAAAAGTAAAAATTGGTTCGATTCGAATCGATAAGGTTTAGGAGCGGTATCATGCGAAAAATAACGAGTATTCGGATCTGGTTCTTTCAAAGCTTTTTGATGTGTGCATTTATCAGCTCTTTAATATTTTTTATCTGCTTGCAATTGTATGTGTTTTTCGCAAAAGAACCTGTATTGACACCAACAACAACGTATTGGCTGTTTGCCGCAGCATTCGTTATTTTTGTCATCGTCGGCTTGTATTTTGGCATAAAAGGCAGCTATTTATTAAAGGGGAGGCTTGGCGATATTTTGCTTTTTGTCTCAACATTGAGAAGCGGCAAGTTTTCCGATCAAATACCGATTTTTGAAAAAGATGAAATCGGCCTGATATCTGAGGAATTAAATCAATTGGCAAAGTATCTGGAAGAGCAGGTTGTTTCCATGCAGCGGATGGCGGATGAAAAATCAAATTTGGCACAAACTGCCCGAACAGCAGCCGTAATGGAGGAGAGGCAGCGGCTTGCGAGAGACTTGCACGATGTCGTCAGCCAGCAACTGTTTGCTTTAAGTATGATGTCTTCGGCAACGTTGCGGATTTTTGACAGCGACCGGAAATCGGCAAAGGGTCAGCTTGAACAAATTCAGGCAATTGCAGCAAAAGCGCAGGGGGAAATGCGGGCTTTATTGCTTCATCTCCGCCCGATCCAGCTAAGTAATGACAGGTTATGTGACGGCGTTTTAAAGCTGATTCATGAGCTAAAAGCAAAAACAAATCTTGAATTTCATGCCAGTATCGATGAAATTGAATATTTATCAAAAGCATCGGAAGAGCACCTATTCCGCATCATTCAAGAGGCGCTTTCCAACATTTTACGCCATGCGGATGCGAAAAAAATAAATATGACACTTGCCGAAAAGAATAACTATATTTATTTATACATCGCTGACGATGGAAAAGGATTCAATCCGCAGCAGGAGCGGGTGGCATCCTACGGGTTAAAAACGATGCGCGAACGATGTGAAGAAATTGGAGGGATCTTTAATATCCGCTCGCAAATTGGCAAAGGAACGTATATTGATATTCGTATTCCAATAAAAGGAGAAGATCGGGAATGATTCGTGTAGCGGTAGTGGACGATCATGAAATGGTCAGAAAGGGTTTAATATCTTATTTATTGACAGAAAAAGATATTGAAGTTGCAGGTGAAGCGAGCAGCGGGAAAGAGGCAGTGAAGCTTGTCTTAGAGAAAAAACCGCAAATTGTATTAATGGATTTGCTAATGGAGAACGGAACGGGTATTGAAGCAACAAAAACAATTTTAAAACAGTATCCGGAATGTAAAATTATTATTATTACAAGTTACTATGACGATGAACAAGTTTTTCCTGCGCTGGAAGCCGGCGCTTTCAGCTATATGTTGAAAACGGCAACGGCGGATGAAGTCATTACGGCGATCCGCAAAGCGTATAAAGGCGAATCCATAATTGAGCCCAAAGTTGCCAGTAAAATGATGCGAAAATTTCGCCATCAGGAAAAGCAGCCGCATGACGATTTAACAGAAAGAGAATTAGAGGTTTTAATGTGTCTTGCCGATGGAATGACTAACCAACAAATTAGTGAAGAGCTTTTTATCGGGATAAAAACGGTTAAAACACATGTGAGCAATATTTTAAGCAAACTAAACGTAGCTGACCGGACCCAGGCAGCGATCTACGCAAACCGACACGGGATTGTGAAGCCGGGTGAAATAATATAAGAACTTATTATTCAAGTTAAGCAGGTGGGGAGTGCTATAGAAAGACAGAACAAAAGCACATAAAGTAAAGCGGACAGAGATTATATACTCTGTCCGCTTTTAACGAATAAAATAGCGAAAGATTTTAGCGAATATAAGCTAACGAATAATATTGTAACGTTATAATAATCTAAAATAAAAGGGAACGTCAAGGCGAACACCTAATATTCCTTTAAATCACAATTACAAGCCGTGTACTTGCGACTTTTGTTCAGCCATGTCAAAATATTAAAGAGTATGTCTATTTTGAAGGGTGGATACTATACATATGGCGCGTGAAACAAATATTACTTTTTTACGGGCGGCACGCGGAGAACGTGCAGATTATGTTCCGGTATGGTATATGAGACAGGCAGGGCGTTCACAACCGGAATACCGGGCAATTAAAGAGAAATACTCGTTATTTGAGATTACCCATCAGCCGGAGCTGTGTGCCTATGTGACGAGGCTGCCGGTTGAGCAATATGGTGTAGATGCAGCAATTCTATATAAAGATATCATGACCCCGCTTCCATATATAGGAGTCAAGGTGGAAATAAAAGGCGGGATTGGTCCTGTGATCGAAGAGCCGATCCGCACAATGAGTGACGTTGAGAAGCTTGGAGAAATACACCCCGAGGAAGATATTCCTTATGTTCTCGACACAATAAAATTATTGACGAGAGAACAGCTAACGGTACCGTTGATCGGTTTTTCCGGTGCGCCTTTTACGTTAGCAAGCTACCTGATAGAGGGAGGACCTTCACGAAATTATCATAAAACAAAGGCATTTATGTATGCACAACCGCAAGCCTGGTTTTCCCTTATGGAGAAACTTGCAGATATGATTATTCCCTATGTTCGCGCACAAATACATGCCGGTGCCGGCGCAATTCAAATTTTTGATTCTTGGGTTGGTGCTGTGAACGCGCAAGACTATCGAACCTTTGTTAAGCCGGTCATGCAAAGAATTTTCTCATCATTAAAAGATGAAAAAGTACCGCTCATTATGTTTGGTGTCGGCGCAAGCCATTTACTGTTAGAGTGGAATGATCTCCCTGTGGATGTCATTGGTCTTGATTGGCGTATGCCTATTCGGACGGCAAGGCAAAATGGTGCTACAAAATCACTTCAAGGCAATCTTGACCCTGCCATTTTACTTGCACCATGGGAAGTTATTGAGACACGTACAAAAGCAATCCTTGATCAAGGTATGGAGAAGCACGGGTTTATTTTTAATTTGGGTCACGGTATTTTTCCGGAAGTAAGTCCACTAGTCTTAAAAAGATTAACTGCATTTGTACATGAATACTCCGCAGAAATAATGGAAAAGAGAAAATAGAAAGAAGGCGAAAGCAATGCCAAAAAAGAAAATCGGTTTACTGGTAATGGCATATGGAACACCTTATAAAGAAGAGGATATTGAACGATACTATACTCATATCCGCCATGGGAGAAAACCAACTGTGGAAATGCTGCAGGACTTAAAGAACCGTTATCAGGCGATTGGCGGAATTTCTCCTCTGGCGAAAATTACGAAAAAACAGGCGGAAAAGCTGGGACAGTATTTAAATGAAACCCAGGAAAGCTTTGAATTCAATATGTACATCGGTCTTAAACATATGGAACCGTTTGTCGAAGATGCAGTGGAAAAAATGAAAGAGGATGGCATTGAGACAGCTGTGAGTATCGTATTGGCCCCTCATTTTTCGACTTTTAGTATACAATCTTACAATAACCGGGCCAGGGAGGCAGCTGCTAAGCTTGGCGGCCCTGAGATTATTTCAATTGATAGCTGGTATAAAGAACCGCTGTTTATCAATTATTGGGTATCTAAATTAAAGGAAATATATGCACAAATGCAGACTAATGAAAAAAATCGTGCTGTCTTAATTGTTTCTGCTCATAGTTTGCCGGAAAGAATTAAACAGTATCAGGATCCTTATCCGGAGCAGCTTCAGGAGACAGCGGATATCATTGCCCGTGAAGCCGGAATTAAGCAGTATGCGGTCGGATGGCAAAGTGAAGGAAATACTCCGGATCCGTGGTTAGGGCCGGATGTACAGGATCTAACGCGCAGCTTGCATCAGGAAAAGGGCTATACTTCTTTTGTTTATGCCCCGGTAGGTTTTGTCGCGGATCATTTGGAAGTATTATATGATAATGATATTGAATGTAAAGCTGTTACGGATGAGATCGGAGCAAATTACTACCGCCCGGAAATGCCTAATGATCAAAAGGAATTTATCGCAGCACTCGCAACAGTTGTCTTAAAAAAGCTTGACCAAATACCTTTACAAAATGTTTAATAAAAACATAAGAAAAATTCGTATAGAATTAGTATAGTAAAAGTATATGACGTAAAGAAATGGATAATGTTGAATGTAGATACAGAATAGGGGGACAAGATCCCCCTTCCAATATTAGATTTTTTCAAACAAGTACATATGGATTTTTGAAAAATTACGGCGGAGGACGGGAAAATGAAAAAATTTGCGGCATTGCTGATGATAGCAGGGATTTGTATCGTCGGTTACAGTGTTTTTAAAATATTGGATTCGAATCGGATGCAGGTGGAGGCATTGGAAGAAGCAAAAAGTAAAGTGGGAGATAATCAAAAAGAAGCAACGCTGTCTGTTGAAGAGTTTGATCCACAAATCGGGGATGCGATCGGTGTTCTTACCATTCCGAAAATTGATGCCGAATTGCCGATTATCGAAGGCACCGATCCGGATGAATTAGAAAAAGGGGTCGGACATTACCGGGATTCTGCTTTTCCGGATGAGAATAAACAAATTGTCTTATCCGGGCATCGCGATACCGTTTTTCGCAAAGCAGGTCAATTGGATATAGGTGACGAACTGATTGTACAATTGCCGACAGGAAGATATACGTATGTCATTGAAAGTACGAAAATTGTTCCAGCGGATGATTTAACCGTTATTCAGCCTGAGTCAACAGGCGAGCGCCTAACTTTGACAACTTGTTATCCATTCAGCTATGTCGGAAATGCCCCTGACCGGTACATTATCAATGCATTACCAAAAGAATAAAGTGAAGCTGATCCCATCAAAAGGAAGGATAACTTTTGGGATCAGCTTTTTTATTTAAAAAAAGGGGCGCTTACATATCATGCAGACCAAGGCATTTGCTGCATGTATTTCCATAGCAATCGTGCTGCTCTTCCATTTCATGGCCGCATTTTACACATTTTTTAAGCGGCAGGCTTTTAAAAAACTCGACAATGCTTTTTACCAAAATATCCAGCCTCCTAATTTGGAAAAATTGTTTAAGTACAGATTTTTTATATAATTTATTGTATTATAACAGAAAAGATTCCGTCAATACTTTTAAACAATTTTTTAGAAAATAACAGCAGAATAAGGTATAGTAAAAGGAGTGCAGAGTCGGATGTACTTTTTTGACTCGTATGGCGGGTACAGCTGCTCAGATTATTTTACAAAGGAGTGTTTTTTACCATGTTATTTATTGATAACAAAGAAATCACGGATCCGCGGATTAATTTGGCCATTGAAGAATACGCTTTAAAAAATTTAGACATTAACGAGACGTATTTACTTTTTTACATAAATGAGCCTTCCATTATAATCGGTAAGAATCAAAATACAATTGAAGAAATTAACACGGATTATGTAGAGAAGAATGGAATCCATGTCGTGCGCAGGCTTTCCGGCGGCGGAGCCGTATATCATGATTTAGGTAATTTAAATTTTAGTTTTATTACCAAAGATGACGGACAAAGCTTTCATAACTTTCGTAAATTCACGGAGCCGGTGATTGCTGCATTAGAAAAACTCGGTGTTGAGGCAGAGCTAAGCGGAAGAAATGATATCGTTGTCGACGGCCGTAAAATTTCCGGGAACGCACAATTTTCCACAAAAGGAAGAATGTTTAGCCACGGTACCTTAATGTTGAATTCAGAAATTGAAAACGTTGTATCTGCCCTGCGTGTAAAAAAAGATAAAATCGAATCAAAGGGGATTAAATCAATTCGCAGCCGTGTTGCGAATATCTCGGAATACCTGAAAGAGCCATTAACAATTGAAGAATTCCGCCAGTTGCTGCTGAAACATATTTTTGCAGAGGAAAGAGAAGTCCAGGAATATGTGTTGACAGAAGAAGATTGGCAGAAAATTGATCAGCTTTCCAAAGAACGCTATCAAAACTGGGATTGGAACTACGGAAAATCGCCGAAATTTAATTTGCAGCATTCCCACCGTTTCCCTGTAGGATCGATTGATGTAAGACTGGATGTTAATAAAGGCATTATTGAGCATGCAAAAATATACGGGGACTTTTTTGGCGTCGGTGATGTGAGCGATATTGAAAAGCTATTAACCGGAACAAAATATGAAAGAGCGGAATTGGAGAAAGTATTAGCTTCTCTTGATATCAAGCATTACTTTGGCAATATTACGAAAGAGGATTTTCTACAGCTCCTTTACTAAACCAAGTGAAAAGGGAACAGAGATGCCGGTACGGGAAGGTATCTCTGTTCTTTTTTTTACTGCCATTCTGTCATGAAATTGCCAGAGTGTATATTCCCACCAAAATTCATTAGGATTTAATTGTTTCTCGTTTAACATTTTTATGAAAAATAAGGCAAAAATGAGGCTGTCTGAGTTATAATTATAGAAGTAACCTTGTTTAAGTAACATTCTTGAGTCTCTCATCTAACTAAAAGAAAGGAAAAAAATAAATGAATAAATGTATGGTGTGTAATAGTGATGTTATTAAATTAGAAGCATTAAATGCTGAAATAATAGATTTTGTTGAGAAAGATAATAATGAGACATTTCACTTTTCTTTTACTATTAATAATAAGAATTTGACAAGTGGCATCATTCAAGGTGAAGTGAGAAATAGTTTTTATTGTGATAAATGTAAAAAGATTTATATGGAATTAGATAGAGTGTAATCGGAAAAACACATCCAATTCCTAATATTTATCAACGAAATTAGTATTGATCTATCATTCGGTTCTCACTCGGGGAAACCGCTTCGTGATAATTTGTCCTTTAAGTGAATGGGAAAGGAATGAAATAGAAGCATGATTGACACTTTTTATTATAAAAATAAAGCGCTATTTTTCAGCAGTATTATTTTAGTGATGATCGCACAGTGTTTATCATTAGGTTCAGCTTATCTTTTGCAAATTTTACTTGATGCAGCAAATGGAAATGACATAACAAAACTTGTACATATACTGATATTAGCAGCCGGCTTTTTTATTGCACTATTCATAATTCAGATGCTTCTGAAAAAAGCCAGATGTGCTTTTGTAAAACGTGCTATGATACAGTATAAAGAAAAGGCATTTGATGAAATCACAAAAAAGAATATTAGCTCATTTGTGAGGGAAAACACAAGTAACTATTTATCAGTCTTAACCAATGATGCTACTTCAATTGAGAATAATTACTTATACGGTACTTTTAAAATAATATCCATGTGTACGTCATTTATTGGTGCGGTTCTTTTAATGTTATGGTACAACTGGATTATGACGATTGTTGTACTTGTATTATGCGTGCTGCCAATTGCTATGTATTTTCTTATTGGTGAAAAAATGGTCAATATGGAAAAAGGTATAAGTAACAAAAATGAGAAATTTGTACGTGCAATGAAAGATTTATTAGGTGGATTTGCAGTCATAAAAAGTTTTCAGGCAGAAAAGCAGGCAATGAAGTTGTTTCAAAAAGAAAACGATGCACTTGAAGATTTAAAATACAAACGAAAAAATACAGAAGGAACGATTAATATCATTTCCGGAGAAATTGGATTTTTTCTGCAAGTCGGTGTGTTTTTATTTGGTGCCTATTTATCAATCAAGGGGTTTATAACCGCAGGTGTTGTAATTGCATTTGTACAATTGATGAATAATGTAATGGATCCGATTCAGAATTTGCCTACTTTAATGGCAAATAAAAAAGCTGCGAAGGCTTTAATTGATAAATTTACTATCTATGCTTCAAATAATGTAGTGGAAGATGGTCAAGAAGTCATCGACAATATTGGCGCAGGCATAACATTTCAAAAAGTATTTTTTGCTTATAAGGATGATAATCATGTTTTAAAAGATATCCATTTAACAATTGATACGGGAAAAAGTTATGCAATTGTTGGCGGTTCGGGCAGCGGTAAGTCAACTTTGCTCAGTCTTCTTTTAGGAAGCTATGTGAATTATAAAGGCCAGATACATATTGGAGATAAGGAATTAAGAAGTATTAAAAATGATTGTTTAAGCAACTTGATATCCATTGTTCAACAGAATGTATTTATTTTTGATAGTACCATTTTAGATAATATCACAATGTTTAAAGAGTTCGACAATGAATTGATAAAACATGTCGTAAGACTGTCTGGTCTTGAAAAATTAATTCAGGAAAAAGGATATAACTACCAGTGTGGCGAAAATGGTGTAAAATTATCTGGTGGTGAAAGGCAGAGAATTTCAATTGCCCGATGTCTATTAAAGAATACAGCTGTCTTGCTTATGGACGAGGCTACAGCAGCATTAGATGCAGAGACAGGTAATAATGTTTTATCTCAAATTCTTGAGATTGAGGGACTCACACGTATTGTTATTACACATAATTTAGAGGAATCAATCTTAAGAAGATTTGATGAAATTTTCGTTTTACGAAATGGAATCGTTGTAGAACAAGGTTCTTTTGCTGAATTAATTGATTTGAAAAAATATTTTTATTCTTTATTTAATGTAACAGGGGAAGGGAAAGAACGTTTGAAAAAAGAAAATTAACATTATCAGGCGATTTTTTTGACTACAGTATATTAACTTTGGGAAAAAGTCCGGTAGAATAAAAATGATTCGCCTGAATAATTATTGGGTTATTATGTGAAATTGTGAGCATCTATATTTGTTATTATCAATCATAATGGATGCTCCTTTTTCATGTTTGCACCATTTTCTTTTTCTTTCTGTTCTATTTTTTTTATTTTGCATTAAACTAAGTATGTGGGGCTGTCCGCTTTTTTCTGACGATCAGAAATTAAAAGCGGCACCGCCACAGGGCAGTTTTCATGCTTTTGGCAGGGAAGGAGGAACGAAATATGGCACGAAAAATTGCGCTGTACGGCATACTTGCATACTGCTTATATGGATTATTATTTTACTGGTATTTATTTTATTTTGCGGATACAAGTATTCCCTTCGAATATCAGGGAACAAGTGCGGATCCGGAAACTTTTTTAAATGCACGGGAACAAATGTTAAGTGAAGAGTATTCAAAAATAAGGAATTTGCTATTTTTTCTCTCCACTCCTTTTGAATGGCTATTTTATTTATGTTTGATGCTTACGGGTCTGACAAAAGTAATCGACCGCTGGTCCGAACAATCAACAAAATACACATTTATCCGAATCGCGATTTATTTAATTTGGCTATCGATATTGGGATTTTTAGCAGTTTTTCCATTAAACTATATCAGCTATTCTTTTTCGAAAATGTACGGGATTTCCACGCAAACATTTTCTTCATGGATGAAGGATGAGGTGATTGATTTTTGGCTGAACTATGGAACGATGCTGATCATTGTGCCGGTTTTATACTGGCTCATGAAAAAAAGCAAGAAACATTGGTGGCTGTTTGCCTGGCTCTTATCGATTCCGTTTACACTATTTTTAACATTTATCCAGCCGGTTGTAATAGACCCTTTATATAATGAATTTACAACCCTGCAAAACAAGGAGCTCGAAGCAAAAATTCTCGCACTGGCAGAGAAAGCGGATATTCCGGCAGAACATGTCTTTGAAGTAAAGATGTCAGAAAAAACGAATGCCTTAAATGCTTATGTAAACGGAATTGGAGACAATTCACGGATTGTCTTATGGGATACGACTTTAAACAGATTAGATGACGGGGAGATTCTTTTTATCATGGCTCATGAAATGGCTCATTATGTGGAAAAGCATATTTATTTTGGTATTGCCGGCTACTTGCTGCTGTCTTTACTCGGGCTTTATTTAGCAGCAAAAATAATGAGCGCAATCGTGAAAAAATGGGGAGCTTTATTTCATATCCCTGATGTTTCCCATATCCGCTCTCTTCCTTTATTGCTCATGGTTTTGTCGATGCTGCTTTTCCTTGCTAGCCCGATTACAAATGCAGTTTCCCGTTATATGGAAGAAAGAGCGGACCGTTATGCAATTGAAATGACAGGGCAACCTGACGCGGCGATTCATTCGTTTCAGGAATTGTCGAAAGCCGGCTTAAGCCAGGTAAATCCACCGTTTTTAGTAAAGGTTTTCCGCTATGGGCATCCAACAATGTTGGAAAGGATATCGGAAATAGAGGAATATGAATTACAAGAGCGCCAGTAAACTCAGGAATCTAGTGTAAAAAAGATGGCTTTCGCCAGCAGTACTTGGCGAAAGCCTGTTTTATTGAAGATGCCATTCTGTTATTGCCATAATCAAGTTCCAAAGCGTTTTGTAAGCGCTTTATACTGACTGGATAACTGATAAAACCGTTCCTTGTTGTTACTGTCTATTGCCTGGTCAATTTTTTTGAGTAATTTTTCTTTTTCTGATTTTAAACTGATTTCTAATAACAGCATGTCAATATACAATTTTGTTACATCTACTTCATGTTGCTTTTTTTGATTCATCACAACATATTTGCTTAATTCTGTATAGGATTTTTTTTTCATGCTAATCACTCCTGCCGCCTTTTTAATAGTATATGGAGGACGGAATAGAAAATCAACAGAATTTTTATAATTTTAAGTAAATGTTCAAAAATTCACAACAAGGAACGCATTCCCTTTTTATGAAGGAAGAAATTTTAACAAGCTGAAAAACAAAATTTCCATAAATTTGCGAAAACTCCCCCCAGCAGGAACAATTGAACTGCCTATTAAGGATAATAAGGAAACCTGCACTGAAAATTACTTAGATTTTTACGAAATTATTCAATTAAAATGAGAAAAAATTCTCATTTTCTTTTGTATATATTGGGATTTTTATGATAAGATAGTCGTGTAATACTTATTTCAAGGAGGATAAAAGATGGAAAATGAATTATTAACTAATTATGTCATTATATACGACACACTTTGTATTGATCCGGTAAGCTTTGATGGAAAAATTTATTCGCATGTTTTAGAACTGGAAAATGAATTTACCGTTGCTTTAAAACCTTTAGATATTATAAAACGTAGCTGTATTTATTACGGGAGCAGTTATCAAGGGAAAAAAGTCAGTTCAAAACAAATATTAAGGACTCCACATAAAGCCCCAATTGCGGTCGACCTCACGAATTCAATTTATTTTTTCCCAACTGGCTCGCCGGATAATCATTTTACTACTTCTTGGATTTCAGCTGATCACATCCTTCGTTACGACGAAGTCAGACCGAAAGAAACGTTGGTCGAATTTCAAAACAATAAAAAACAAACGTTTTCAATTTCTCTCCGTTCGTTCAAAAATCAAGTACAGAATGCAGCAGTGCTTTGTACAGAACTGACGCGGCGCATGAAAAAGATGAAACGAAGATCGGTTCAATTTCAAGATATGCAGTATATGCAAATGATTCGAGAGATTGGCAGAAACCTGGATAATCAAGATTTTTAATAAACTGATGCATGATGAACACCTTATCGAAAGCGCTTAAGCTCTTTTTTCGTAAGCATAGCGTTTTGATAAATAATATTCCATCAGTTCCTGCACTTTGTTGCGAATTCGCGGATTAAAGTAATGGTGTTCTTCCTTATACCCTTTGTAGAAAAAAAGATACCTGGTAAACGCATCATCCCGTGTTGCTTCTGTTACGTGCAGATTATTTGCCCTTAAATATTGCTTTGCTTCTTTAAGCTCCTTTTGCACTGTCAGGATTGTTTCTTCGATTAAATCGACATAAGGCTGCTTTAACTTAAAGGCTGCGTGCTGGATAATGGAAAGATCCCGATGTAAAATCGTTAATACCATTGGTAAATAAATTGCCTGCTCCATAATTGTCCGTTCGGCTTCAGGGATTTTTGTCATCGTTCGTACACTCCTTTTGCAATAGAACGTCCGTTCTTATTTTATTTTATAGAAAAAAAAATATTCTTTCAAGTTAATTTTTTTGGTAAAATAAATAGGAAAACTATTTCTATTGTCGAAATAAATAGTGGAGCATCAAAAGATCTTATGAAAGAAGGATAGGAACTATGACAATTACAGCTGCTGATTTATATGACTTGAAATCTGTAACAGATCCTCAATTAGCGGCAAACGGCAATGATTTAACTTACGTAGTAACAACGATCGACAAGGAAAAAGATACATATGGATCGAATATTTATTACGTAAATTTAAATGAGAAGGAAAAGATATTCCAATGGACCTTTGGCAATGACCGGAATACAACCCCCCGTTGGTCACCGGATGGCGAGCAGCTCTTATTTGTCTCGAATCGAAGCGGGAAAAATCAATTGTATTTATTACAAAAATCGGGCGGGGAAGCAAAGCAACTTACATTTTGCGCAAACGGTGCATCAAACCCGGTTTGGTCACCGGACGGGAAAAAAATTGCTTTTCAAACCTCTTTAGCACCGGATGAATCGTTAACAGAAGAAAAATCAGATAAAAAGGACGAAAAACCGGTACCGTTAGAAGTAAATAAAATGCAATATAAGTTTAATGGAAAAGGATTTTGGGACGGAAAGTACAGTCATATTGTGATCGTTGATATTGCAACGGGAAAATTGGAACAGCTCACAGCTGGAGAGTACGATTATTCATTACAGAGCTGGTCTCCTGATGGAAAGAGAATTGCAGTAACAGCTGATTTAAATGAAAAACAGGATTTTTCGTTTGTCTCTGATATTTATTTAATAAATGTAGAAACAAAGGAAAAACAGGTGCTTACGTCAAGTGAAGGTGTTTTCAGCAAAGTATCCTGGTCGCCTAACGGCCGTTACTTAACAGCCTTCGGCCACAAAATGGAATATAAAAATGCAACCTATACAAAGCTGTGGCTGTACGATTTTGAATCAAAAGCATGGAGCCAGATAACAGATGATGAACTACTGGTCGGCGATTTTGTCGTCGGTGATTTTCAACAGGGTGCCGTAAAACCGGGAGCAATATGGTCAACGGATAATAAAAGTTTTTATTTTCTGGTAACGGATCACGGAAAGACGATTGTATACTTTGGCAATATTTCCGGTGAAGTATATCCGGCATTACATGGTAAACAGCATGTATATGGTTTTACAACAGCAGGAGCCGGGGAGAAAGCAGTTGCAGCTATTAGTAACCCTCAGGAGGTGGGGGATTTATATCTTGTCACGATCGCAACCGGGAAATTAGAGCGTTTAACAAATGTAAATGCCGGCTTTTTTGAGGAAAAGGGACTTGCATCTGTTGAAGAACTCAGCTTCACTTCATCCGATGGACTGGAGCTGCATGGATGGTTAATGAAACCTCCTGGTTTTACAGAAGAAAAGAAATATCCTTTTATTCTTGAAATTCACGGCGGTCCGCATGCAATGTATGCCAATACTTATTTTCATGAATTTCAGGTGCTTGCTGCTCAAGGATATGTTATCCTCTATATCAATCCGCGCGGAAGCTTAGGCTTCGGGCAGAAGTTTGTTGATGCCGTCCGCGGAGATTACGGCGGCAAGGATTATGAAGATTTAATGGAAGCCGTTGATTTTGCGCTTGAACAATATGATTTTATCGACAAAGACCGCATGGGTGTTACAGGAGGAAGCTACGGCGGCTTTATGACAAACTGGGTGGTCGGACATACGAACCGCTTCAAAGCAGCAGTAACACAGCGTTCGATTTCTAATTGGATCAGCTTTCATGGTGTCAGTGATATTGGCTATTTTTTCACTGATTGGCAAATTCAAGCTGATTTAAATGATATTGAAAAGCTATGGAAACACTCTCCTTTAGCCTATGTCAACAAGATCGAAACACCGCTGCTTATCCTTCACGGTGAATTGGATTACCGCTGTCCAATTGAACAGGCAGAGCAGCTTTATATTGCTTTAAAGCAGCAGGAAAAGGAAACAAAATTAGTGCGCTTCCCGGAATCAAATCATGAATTATCGCGCAGCGGCATCCCGTCCTTACGGATAGCAAGGCTAAATTATATTTTAGATTGGTTTAAAAAATATATTTAAATGGTTCAAAAAAGTGCCTGGCTTTTTATCATTTCTGATAGATAGCCAGGCACTTTTTTTGTAAAGTGCAATAGGAAATTAATTTGAGTTCATTCATAAAGATCCTCTAATCATTCAATTTAATCATAAATGAACACAAAACAGCCCAAACTTTAAGAAACAACAAATATTTAGTACAATGGAAATAGAAAAGCGGAGGCGGGTTGATCAGCCGCGACAAGCTTAAGACGGGCAAGCATAAAGTCCGCTTTTTGACTTTAAGCTTGCTCGGCTTAAGACCTCGAGCGGCTACCCGCCGGAGCTAGATCGAAAAAAGAAAAGCGGAGGCGGGTTGATCAGCCGCGACAAGCTTAAGACGGGCAAGCATAAAGTCCGCTTTTTGACTTTAAGCTTGCTCGGCTTAAGACCTCGAGCGGCTACCCGCCGGAGCTGGATCGAAAAAAGAAAAGCGGAGGCGGGTTGATCAGCCGCGACAAGCTTAAGACGAGCAATTTTTGACTTTATGCTTGCTTGGCTGAAGACCTCGAGCGGCTACCAGCCATAATAGAGGTAAGAAGAGAGAGGTTAGAGGTGAGAACCCCATGGCTATTTTCAACACTTCTGATTTCTCACTTCTAAAATGATCTCGAGTTGCCTGCCGAGAAAAGCTGACAAAGGAAAGCGAAGGGGCTAACAGGTGCTGTGGCCAAGATCAGCATGGAAGAAATCTGTTTACGAAGTTCAGCAGATTTTTTCCTGATGCTTACATCTGTTTACCTTTGTGGAAAGGAAAAAAATTATGAGAGCTGACCGCCATCAACAGAAAAAGACAAAACGAAAGAAGCGCTGGATATTATTTTTCCTGATTATTTTTATTTTGATCGTTGCCGCTATTTCCTATATTTACATACAGTACCGCCAAGGAGTAAACCAATCATTGGGTAAAGTTGGTAAGGATAAACAGCAGGTAGAGTATCAATTCAATGGTGAAAAAGATCAGTATGGCGGAACAAATATATTAATACTTGGAAGCGATCAAAGAGGGGACGAAAAAGCCCGTTCCGACACAATGATGATTGCCCAGTATCATCCGGAGAAAGGAACCTACAAAGTTATTTCAATCATGAGAGATATATATGCGAATATTCCGGGGCATGACAAGCAAAAAATAAATGCAGCATTTGCATTTGGCGGACCGGAATTAGTAAGGCAGACGATAAAAGAAAATTTTGATATTGATTTGCAGTATTATATGATTGTGGATTTTGAAGGTTTTGTGCAAATAATTGATGAAGCTTTTCCAAATGGTGTTGAAATAGATGTTGAGAAAGAAATGTCCGAGTATATTGATGTTGAATTAAAACCCGGCCTGCAAAGATTAAATGGACAGCATTTATTAGGGTATGTTCGTTTCCGGCATGATGCAATTGGAGATTTCGGCAGAGTGCAAAGGCAACAAAAAGCACTGCAGGCGCTTACCAGCCAATTTGCAAATGTGCAAACAATCGCCAAGCTTCCGAAATTGGCAGGAGTATTAACACCATTTGTACAAACAAATATGGATGTCGGTGACATGCTTTTTATTGGAAAAGACGTCATAGGAGGCAAACAAAATATTGAAACAATGCGGATTCCTGTTGATGGAACATATGAAAATCTAAGTGTGAGCGGAATTGGAGATGTCTTGGATATTGATTTGGATGAAAATAAAGCAGCAATCCACGATTTTTTAAGTAAGTGAACTCGTTTTAGCATGTTAAACTTCGCTCTAATTTAGGAATAGATCTGCCCTTACAGAATGAAAGATTTTCATTTGCTAAAACCAAGGTTTACAATAAGATAGAAAAGGAAAAAATGAGAAGACAAGTAATGATAAAATTAATCTTTATCATTTTGAAGCAGCGATTAATGAGGGGACAATATGGATTTTGATACATTAAGAGATTGGCTTACAATGGAGAATATCATGGACTTAATTGAAAGGTATCGTGCTTTAGGTCCGCTTCCCGGTATCTTTCTGACATTAATAGAAGCGTTTTTGCCGTTTTTACCGTTATTTTTATTTGTGATGGCGAATGCAAATGCTTTTGGATTGTGGCTTGGCTTCTTAATTTCGTGGATCGGATCCTGTTCAGGGGCATTGCTGGTTTTTTTAATAATTAGGAAATTTGGACAAAAGAGGATTTTATCCTTTATAAAAAAACATGAAAAAGTACAAAAATTAATGGCTTGGGTTGAAAGACATGGCTTTGGGCCGCTATTTTTATTAATGTGTTTTCCGTTTACACCGTCGGCAATTGTTAATATAGTCGCAGGTTTGTCAAAAATTAGTATAGCTCAATATATGCTTGCCGTCATCACTGGAAAGCTGGTAATGATTTTCACGATGAGCTTTGTCGGACACGATATTCATTCCCTGGTAACAAAGCCGATTAGAACCGGGATTGTTCTATTTATAACCGCTATCCTTTGGTACATAGGGAAAAGAATCGAAATAAAATTAAATACTAGTATAGAAAGGGAAAAATAGTATGGAGGGAGGCAGATGAAAGTAAATGTGAAAAAACTTAAAAAAGAAAGTTTTGAATGGCTGAAGGCACTGTTAATCGGCTTAGTGCTGTTTCTTTTTATCCGCACCTTCTTTTTTTCTAATTATGTGGTAGAAGGAGAGTCGATGATGCCGACATTGAAAGAAGGAAATAAGCTGTTTGTAAACAAAATAGGTTATCAATTTAGCGAGCTTCATCATTTTGATGTTATCGTATTTCGAGCTACGGAAAAAGACGATTATGTAAAAAGAATTATTGGTCTGCCAGGTGATAAAATTGAATATCATAATGACCAGCTTTATATTAACGATGAAAAAGTCGCAGAACCTTTTTTGAAAAAAAATCAGAAAAGTGCCGTTGTGGACAAGTTCACGGGCGATTTTACGCTAAAGGAACTGACAGGTGAAGAAACGGTTCCGCCAAACAGTCTGTTTGTATTGGGAGACAATCGGCTGGGAAGCTGGGACAGCCGCCATTTTGGTTTTATTTCTATCGATCAGGTAGTAGGAAAAGTGAATATCCGCTATTGGCCAGTTTCGGATTTTGATATGTCTTTATAAGCGAAAATCGGCAACAAACCTGTAAATGGCAAAATCCCCGGGCTGCCGGGAACGCATTAAAACGTGAACAAATAGTTAGCAAGAAAGGCCGGAGGTGTTTTGAATAACCTCTAACTAGACATAGAAGTGAGGAGGAGCACGTGTGGCTGTTCGATTTATAATGGGGCGCTCAGGAACGGGAAAGACAACTTTTTGCCTTAACGAAATCAGTGAAAAGCTGCAAAACAAGCCCGAAGGTCCGCCAATTATTTATATTGTTCCGGATCAGATGACTTTTTTATCAGAATATAAATTAATAACTTCACAAGCTTTTAGCGGAATGATCCGTGCCCAAGTGTTTTCTTTTTCCCGTTTGGCATGGAGAGTTTTACAGGAAACCGGCGGAATTAGCCGATACCATTTAAATAGTACAGGAATCAAAATGCTGATTCGTAAAATAATTGAAGAACATAAAAATCAGCTTCACTTATTCCGCCAGGCAGCAGATAAAAACGGCTTTATTGAGAAAACGGAGCAAATGCTCAGTGAATTTAAACGATACTGTATTGTACCGGAAGAATTGGCGGCAGCAACTGAAAAATTAGCTCAGAACAGGCAGTATTCGCGGGCATTGGCGGATAAGTTGCATGATTTACAGCTTATCTATAGTCATTTCGAAGCACGTTTGTCCAACGTATACATTGATTCAGAGGATTATTTCCGCCTGTTAGCTGAAAAAGCGGCACAATCAAGCTATATAAAACAGGCAGAAATTTATATTGACGGCTTTTACAGCTATACCCCGCAAGAATATATGGTAATCGAACAGCTTTTTAAACTTGGTAAAAACATCACAATTACGTTAACAGTAGACCAGTCTTATCACGAAAGTGTACCTAGTGAGCTGCAGCTTTTCCGCATGAGCGGAGAAAGCTGTCAAACCTTGTATGAAATAGCAAAAACAAATAATCTCAAAACAGAAGAAGTCTGGCTTAAAACTCCGAAGCGTTGGCAACATGCCGCATTCAGTCATTTAGAGGCATTTTTTGACGTACGACCTGCATCGCAATTTCAAGATACTGCTCCGATACAGATAGGACAGGCTGCTAACCGCAGAGCGGAGCTTGCGGGAACGGCAAGGAAAATTATAGAAATCGTTCGCGAAAAAGGCTGGCGTTATCGTGATATTGCCGTCTTAGTGCGCAACAGTGCTGATTATCTTGATTTGATAGAAACCACTTTTCAAGCATATGAGATTCCTTTCTTCATTGATCAAAAGAAAACAATGTTAAATCATCCTGTTATTGAATTTATTCGCTCTACTTTGGAAATTATTACTGGACACTGGCGTTATGAAGCTGTATTCCGAGCTGTAAAAACGGAACTTCTTTTTCCGTTAAGAGAAAATGGGGATCAGATACGTGAAAAAATGGATCGGCTTGAAAACTATGTATTGGCTTACGGAATCGAAGGAAACCGCTGGATGACAAAAGCAAAATGGCAGTACCGGCGCATCCGCGGTTTGGAATTTGCAAGGGTCGGGCAAACGAACGATGAAAAAGAAATCGAACAGCAAATAAACGAAATGCGCTTTTTAATTAGTGAACCAATCTTAAGGCTTTCGGGACGTTTAAAAAAGGCGAAAAACGGCCGTCAGCTTTGTGAAGCGCTGTTCACCTATTTAGCAGAGTTAGAAATACCGGAAAAGCTGGAACAAAAAAGCAGCAAAGACGAAGAAAAAGGCAATCTTGTAAAAGCAAGAGAACATGAGCAGGCATGGAATGGAATTATCGATTTACTCGATCAGTTTGTCGAAATCCTCGGGGATGAAACACTGACGGTAAAACAGTTCTCTTCTATTTTAGATGCCGGACTGGAAAGTCTGCATTTTTCACTTGTGCCTGTTGCGATCGATCAAATTATTATTGCCGATATAGAGATGTCAAGATTATCAGATATTAAAGCAGCGTTTGTCATTGGCCTAAATGACGGTGTACTGCCTGCTAAGTTTCCCGAGGACGGGCTATTGGCTGATGATGACCGGCAAATGTTACGCATGAACGGGTTAACGCTTGCCCCGGAGAGCAGAGTAAAGCTATTGGACGAAGACTTTCTCGCTTATAAAGCATTTACAACACCGTCGGATTGTTTATTTATCAGTTATCCGATCGCTAATGATGAAGGAAAAGCACTGATGCCTTCCATCTATGTAAAAAGAATTTCCGACATGTTTCCGTATTGTGAAAAGCAGCATTTACTTCAGGATCCCGCTGATCTTCCAGCAGAAGAACAATTGTCTTATATCGCCAATATGAATACAACCTTATCTTATTTAACGGCACAACTGCAAGTTAAAAAAAGAGGTTATCCTATTGAGGCGCTTTGGTGGGATGTCTATAATTTTTATTTTCACGATTTTGCATGGAAAGAAAAAGCGCAAAAAGTATTAAAAAGTTTAACGTATCAAAACCGGGCAATCCCGTTATCTGATAAAACGAGTGCCGATTTATACGGGGAACAAATTCAGGCAAGTGTCTCGAGAATGGAATTATTTCAGAGCTGTCCTTTCTCCCATTTCGCCCAGTATGGTTTAAAATTACGTGACAGGTCTGTGTTTCGTCTCGAAGCACCGGACATTGGCGAACTTTTTCACGGAGCATTAAAATACATCGCTGATGCTGTAAGGGAAAGAAAAATTTCGTGGAAAGAATTGACGAAAGAATCCTGTGAAAATCTTGCCCGGGAAGCTGTTGAAAAACTGGCGCCACAACTGCAGCATGAAATCTTGTTTAGCACTAATCGTCACGTTTATTTGAAACGAAAGCTTGAACAAATCATTAGCCGTGCCTCTTACATACTTGGCGAGCATGCAAAGCGGAGCGGTTTTTCGCCTATCGCACTAGAACTACCATTTGGACCGCAAGGAAAACTGCCGCCGCTCACCTTTCCGCTTGTGAACGGCACGAAAATGAATTTAATCGGCCGGATTGACCGTGTCGACAAGGGCGAAGATGACAATGGTGTTTATTTAAGAGTAATAGATTACAAATCAAGCGCAAAGAAAGTGGATATAAATGAAATTTATCACGGATTGTCTTTGCAAATGTTGACGTACTTGGATCTTGTCGTTGCTAATGCAAATACACTTATCGGTTCTGAGGCAATTCCGGCCGGCGTTCTCTATTTTCATATTCACAATCCGTTTATTCAAACGAATAAATTATTATCATTTGATGAAATGGAACAGGAAATTTTTAAAAGCTTTAAAATGAACGGTCTCTTATTGAGTGAGAAAAATATTGTAAAATTAATGGATCAAGAACTAGAAAATGGCGAGTCGGCGATTATTTCCGCGGGGTTAAAAAAGGACGGCAACTTATCAAAACGTTCCAAAGTTGCCAATCGTTCCGACTTTGAAAAGATGAGAAAATATGTCCATCATTTATACGAGCAGGCAGGGAATGAAATTTTAAACGGAAATGTGCAAATCTCGCCCTATAAATTGAAGGACAGGACACCGTGCACTTAT
Source organism: Bacillaceae bacterium Marseille-Q3522 (assembly GCA_017898095.1). Lineage (GTDB taxonomy): Bacteria > Bacillota > Bacilli > Bacillales > Cytobacillaceae > JAGKQJ01. The sequence continues at coordinate 23,886 of JAGKQJ010000014.1, forward strand.
TGTTCCTTTAAGTCTGTCTGTCAATTTGACGAGTCCGTCACAGACAATCACTATCGCTTCCTGCCTGATTTTACAAAAGAAGAAGCACTGGAAATGATCAGAAAAGAGGTGGATCATGATGGGGAAAGCAGGCCTTCCTAAGAAACCAAATAATGCCACCTGGACAGATGAACAATGGCAGGCGATTATGAGCAGCGGAGAAGATATCCTCGTTGCCGCAGCAGCAGGCTCAGGGAAAACAGCTGTTCTCGTGGAAAGAATTATAAAAAAAATTCTTGCAGAAAAAAATCATGTCAATGTCGATGAATTATTAATCGTTACTTTCACAAATGCGGCTGCTGCGGAAATGCGCCAGCGTATTGGCGAAGCACTGGAAAAGGCAATGAATGATCATCCTGAATCAAATCGTTTGCGGATGCAGCTCAGCTTATTGAATAAAGCCACTATTTCTACGATCCATTCCTTTTGTCTCGATGTGATCCGGAAATATTATTATGTTATTGATATCGATCCCGGATTTCGCATTGCTGATGATGCGGAAGCAGGCTTGTTACGGGAAGAAGCATTAGATCAATTACTGGAAGAAGAATACGGTAAAGATAACAATGACTCTTTTTACAAATTAGTCGATGCATTTACTGGTGACCGCAATGACCGGGCTTTACAGGAGCTGATCCTGCAATTATATGATTTTGCAAGAGCAAACCCTAATCCCCATGATTATTTACGCTCAATTATAGCGATGTATGATGTGAACGAACATACAGATATTGACGAGCTCCCGTTTATGCAGACGCTACGGGATGATATCGCCTTGCAGCTTGATGGGGCAAGAAATTTGCTTTTCCATGCTTTGGAACTGACGAAACTGCCCGGCGGACCGGCACCTTTGGCGGATAATTTCATGGAGGATATGCAAATTGTTGATGCATTGATTGCCGGAAAAAATATATGGAATACCCTCTATGAAGCAATGCAAAGCTGGGCCTTTTCCAGAGCAAAACCATGTAAAGGCGATGAGATGGATCAAGAGCTTGTAAATAAGGCGAAAAAATACCGGGAGAAGGCAAAAAAGATTCTGCAAACACTGCGCGAAGAATTATTTTCCCGGAAACCGGAAAGCTTCCTTCGAGATATGCAAAAAATGAAGTCACAAATGGAGGTACTTGTTAGATTAGTAGCGGACTTTTCACAAAGCTTCCAGCAAATGAAAACAGAAAAAGGCCTGGTTGATTTTGCTGATTTAGAGCATTTCTGCCTTGCAATTCTATCTGAAAACGGAGATCACAGGCATCCATCCGAAGCTGCGCTTTCCTATCAGACTCATTTTAAAGAAGTGTTAATTGATGAATATCAGGACGTTAACATGGTACAGGAAAGCATCATCCGGCTTGTCGCAAAACAAAACACAGAGGCGGATAACTTATTTATGGTCGGGGATGTCAAGCAATCAATTTACCGTTTCCGGTTAGCAGAACCAAATTTATTTCTGGGGAAATACCGTGCTTTTTCGTCTGAAGGAAATGATACTGGTCTGAAAATCGATTTGGCGAGAAATTTTCGCAGCCGCAAAGAAATATTGGACGGGACAAATTTTGTTTTTAAGCAAATAATGGATGAAAAAATCGGTGAAATCGATTATAATCCTGCCGCTGAACTCGTAAAAGGAGCAGCTTATCCGGAAGATCAGCCTTATCCGGTTGAGTTATTTTTGATCGATCAAAAAAGAGAGGAAGCAGAGGAAAAAGAGGAGCCGGGTTTTGACCGCAGCGACTTAGAACAATCACAGCTTGAATCCAGAGTGATTGCCGATAAAATAAACGCATTGATTGCCGGCAGAGCGGAAGTTTATGAAGCAAAGATACAAGCGTGCAGAACGATTAAGTATCGTGATATCGTCATTTTATTGAGGTCGATGACGTGGGCGCCGGAAATGATTGAAGAGTTGAAAAAACAGGGCATACCTGTCTATGCAAATTTAGCAACAGGCTATTTTGCGGCGACGGAAGTGGCGATCATGCTCTCGTTATTAAAAATTATTGACAATCCGTTTCAAGATATTCCGCTGGCAGCTGTGTTGCGCTCGCCAATCGTCGGTCTTAACGAAGAAGAGCTGGCTAAGCTTAGAATCTATCAAAAAAAGGGAGCTTTTTTTGAAGCAATGACTGCTTTTTGCAAGGAAAGCCCGGCAGAGCAAATGGAAGGTATCTACCGAAAAGTATATCCGTTTTATCAATTATTACAGGATTGGCGCGTGTGTGCCAGACAAGGGGCTTTATCTGCACTCATTTGGCAAATTTATCAGGATACGCGTTTTTATGATTTTGTCGGCGGAATTCCCGGAGGAAAGCAGAGACAGGCAAACTTACGTGCTTTGTATGACAGAGCAAGACAATATGAGGAAACTTCTTTTCGCGGCTTATTCCGCTTTCTCCGTTTCATCGAGCGCATGCGCGACAGGGGAGACGATCTTGGCGCGGCGAGGGCACTCGGAGAGCAGGAAGATGTCGTGAGAATTATGACAATCCACAGCAGTAAAGGATTGGAATTTCCTGTTGTTTTTTTAGCAGGACTTGGCCGTTCCTTTAATATGCTTGATTTGAATAAACCTTATATTCTCGACAAGGAGTATGGCCTGGCAAGTAAATTTGTTGATGTTGATAAAAGGATGATTTTGCCGTCATTGCCGCAGCTGTCCCTAAAGAGAAAGAAAAAATACGAAATGATTGCAGAGGAAATGCGTGTTCTTTATGTGGCTTTTACAAGAGCGAAGGAAAAATTATATTTCACGGCATCCGTAAAAAATCTCGAAAAGAAATCGGAGAACTGGTCGCAATCGCTGGAAGAATCGGACTGGCTGTTACCTGCATATGAGCGGGCGAATGCAAAGAGCTATTTGGATTGGATTGCCCCTGCATTACGCAGGCATAAAGATTGGCATGATGACGGGGCTGAATCAGGGTTGTCCGTATCAGCGGAAATTGCCGCACACCCTTCTTCCTGGAAAATAAATCTGCTTACCGCAGACGAAGTACAGCGTATCGAAAACAAAGAGGCAGAAAAAGAGGAAGACTATTTAGAGAATGTTTACCGGGGAGAAGAGGTACTTACGCAATCTTCTTATAAACAAGCGATTAACAGGCAATTATCGTGGCAATACCCTTTTAAAGATGCATCTGTTCATCGTTCCAAGCAGTCAGTCACAGAATTAAAACGCCAGCATGAAACAGTTGATGAGCGCAGCGGCACCGATTTACAAGGCTTGAGAAAGCCGGTCTTTAACCGGCCGCGGTTTATGCAGGAAAAAGCGTTAACTCCGGCAGAAGCGGGAACGGCGATGCATATGGCAATGCTTCATGTCGATTTAACAAAGGAAGTCTCTATTGAAAATGTCAATCAACTGCTTGCGTCATTAGTAGAAAAAGAATTGCTGACGGAGGAACAGAAAAATAGCATAAATGGGCAGTTAATCGTACAATTTTATCAAACTGAACTTGGGAAACGGCTCAGCCGGGCTATCAATGTAAAAAGGGAAGTCCCGTTCAGCTTGTCAATTCCGGCAAGCGAAGCGTATGGGAGTTGGCATGATAAGGAAGAACAAGTGTTGGTGCAGGGGATTATCGATTGCCTGTTTGAGGATGAACAAGGGCTCGTTCTTGTAGACTATAAAACGGACCGCGTGAACGGCCGCTTTAAAGGCGGTTTTGCAGCGGCAAAACCGATATTGACTTCGCGTTACCAAATGCAGATTGACTTATATACAGAAGCGATTGCAAAAATATACAAGCGTAAAGTTGCAGAACGCTATTTATTCTTTTTTGATTGTGCCGGACTGATAAGGCTATAGTAAATAATGAACGTTATTGTTACCTGCAGCAAAAGGGAGGGCAGATAATCCCGTTGACGGGAATTCACCCTCCCTAATTAAGTGCTTTCTAAACTTTTGATTTTTTATTTGAAAATGTTGAAAATTTAGATCGGTCAAATTATGCTTCTTAACGGACAATAAAACAAAGAAACGGACAATAAATGATGAAAAAGCAGCGTAAGCAAGATCATTAGGCATTCCCAATCGTTGCCTGGTCAATGGCGCTTGTATCAAGATTGTTACTTGCGCTTAGGCCATTATTTGTAATGACCACTCCTCCGGTATTGGCAGCACCCGAACCGTGAGTTGATTTTGCGTTGCTTTTAGGGGAAATAAAGAGGGAATCTCCGAACTGTACAATTCCCTGTCCCACATTGACAATTTGTACCGGGCCAACAATTGCTGGCATATAATACCACCCCTCTATAATAAAGTGATTCTTCCACCAATGGGGCTTTTTCGACGTACAGGACGTACTAGTGCCGACGTTGCCACAGGACGCTTGAGATCTTAGTCGGCACACGTCCCCCACTGATGGTTAGATGAACCAATCTGCGATAAAGTGATTCTACCATTAAGCATCTTCTAAATCTGATCTCTGAACTCTGACTTCCGGCTTCCGGTCTCCGTTTTCTTTTCTCTCCCGAAGCTGCCTTATATGCTTATTTCTTGATTCAAGAAAAATATGTTTACTATTACCAATATGCAGGAGAGATGAGGTAGAAATTCCGATTACGTCGATATTGTTTACTTTTATAACCGGATTGAAGTTTTCATGAAGGAATGTTATTTTCTCTTCTATAGGAGGAAGATGGATATATTCTGAAAAAATCGGATATTGAAAATGCCCTTCATATCCATAAAAAAAATTATATTCACGCTGGACCGCAAGAGCACGAGAATAACATTCGATAGCTTGAGAATCACCAACTTCCAATACAGAAGAAATGGTTAGATTGATGACATGACAATTTTGTACAACTGCTGTTCGCTGTAACAATTTAAAATCACTCCGGTATCAGCGGAACAAACGGCCCGATAATTAACGACTCCGGCGGCGTATCAAAAGTAGTTGCCATTTGAATCGTTTCGCTGTCGCCAATCATTAACAATGAGGAACTGGAAACACCCATAATTTGAATCGTATCCACACAAATATCACGGTTATAAACTTGAAAATTCATTCCTTTTTCCTTCCTTTCTTATTTTCCGGAAGATTACTGATGAAAGCATGCACACCGTTTTCAATTTCTTTTTTTATAATAGCTGCGATCTGTTCCGTTTGCTTAATAGGATCTGTATCTTGATTTCGCTCTGTTTTTTGCTTTTGTTTCAAGTAATGCTCAATACGCATAGGCAATTGTTTTTTTATATCTTCCTTTATAAAATCTATATAAGAATCGTCGACTTTCACTTGCAGTTTTTCTTCCGTCTCACGGATTATTCCCGGCAGCTCTGTTTCTAAGTACGGATATAATTGCTTCTCCACATCCATTGTTGCTTGAAAGTGATCCTTCGGTGAGAACGGAACTTTCATATTCTTTTGATCCACCAGAAATTCGTCGAAATTGTTTAAATCAGAAGGATTAATTCCAATATTTAAGGTCCCATCTAGTGTTTCGATCTTTAATTGATCAAAGCTATATTCTATTTTATCAATATGGACGGGACGGCGTTCTAGTATTGTTTGATAATTTTTCTCTAATTGTTGCAGTTTTTTTTCCAAGCTGCGGATCCGTTTTTCCTGAGTGTCAATGATTGCATAAAGTCTCTGCAGGTAGGCAGTAACGTCTTGATTCATTGCGGACACTCCTTTTTCTTATGATGTTATGGACTAACCAACGGCACGGATGGTGTAAATAACCCCGGTTCGGTTTCCATAGTCACCGCTTCCGGTGCAGCTTCTGTAAAACCGCCGGTATTGTACAAATAAGATGCTGGTTTTATAATTCCGGCACTGCCAATTTGAAATACGGAAGAATTGGAGATTCCGTCGATACGGATACTATGAATTTGTATCGATTGCTGAATATAGTAATTCATTTATGATCACCCATTTGTTCTTTAAAAAAAAATCCCGCTTACTGTTAGGAGGGCTGGCTTACGCTGTTGTTCTTCGAGTTAAAAATTGAAGGCAACCGGCTGATCTACCTGGTCATTATCGAATGTATTAGTAACACTGTTATAATTTGTAATATCATGTCCGTAGCCCGTATTAAAAGACCCGGCTCCAGAAAAAGTTTTTGGCGATGAAATTGGCATGATTTTATAGACATCTCCTATATTAAAAACGGAGCTGCTTCCGATCGAGATTACTTGAACGACACCTACAATTGCTGGCATAAAAACAACCTCCGGCATTTTTTAATCTTTGCATGATGGACTGCTGGAATTGTAAAGATTTCTTCCTAATTACCTCTTACTGTATCAGAAGCAATTGCATTACTATTGTATGTCTTTTCTTTTAGATGGTGATAAATCAGCCTACTTTTTTTCACAAGGGTTGACAGCCTATTTTGGAAGTTCGACTCCATGATTGTCCATGGATGGCTGCATCTTATAACAAATCGAAAAATAATTCGTTATCTTTAGAAAAATATTTGTTATAATTGCTATGTTTAACACGTTAACAATTATACGTATTTATCGATAATTTCATTAAATGAAGGTGAAGAAATGGAGTTTTTGAATGTCTTGTTGCCGATTTTCGGTATTTTTGTCCTTGGTTTTATCGGTCAGAAAAAGCTCAAGCTGGATGTAAAAAGTATCTCAACTATGTCCTTGTATATTATGACACCGGTTTTGACCTTCCGTACTTTTTATACAACTTCCTTTAATAGCAGTTATCTGCTTATGGTTCTTTATACTTTTTCCCTTTGTTTTGGCTTAATTCTGATCGTTTATCTGTTCGCAGCATTACGGAAATTTTCCCGGACAGAAACTTGCGGGATGATTCTCGCGTCTTCTTTTATGAATAACGGAAATTACGGCACTCCGGTAGTATTGCTGTTATTTGGAACTATTGGTCTCGATTATGCAATAATATTAATGGTTATTCAGCAAATTGTGATGTGTACGATTGGTGTCTATTATGCGGCAAAGGGCAGTCCGGACGCAGACGGCTTTAAATCCGCGCTTACAGCTGTAAAGCGGATGCCAATTATTTATGGTGCATTAGCAGGAGTGATATTCCAGTTTCTACATATCCAATTGAGCGGTTCGGTATTGACAGCAATCGATCTGGTTGCTAATGCGGCAATTCCAACAATCATGATTACGCTGGGGATGCAATTGGCGAATATTTCAATAAAAAATATTCAAAAAACAAAAATCAGTATTGCCTTGTTAGTGAAATTGGCAGTTTCACCGGCAATTGCCTATATCATCACTCTTTTTTTACCGGTCGATTCGATGGTAAAGCAAATCATGATTATTATGGCTGCAATGCCAAGTGCCGCCAATACAACGATGCTTTCCCTGCAATATAATACGGAACCGGAGTTTGTCTCAATGGCAACCTTTTTAAGTACAGCGTTAAGCCTTGTTACACTGCCAATTGTGTTTTTCCTTGTTTTGTAGACTCTTTTCAAAAAGGAACCTGTGGAAGGAAATTGCGCGGCGGCTTATCCGCCCGATCTAATTGTCTTTTATTCGTTGCATTTTCTAACTCGCACTTATCGTTTGTTATTCGAATAATGAAAAAGAAGGAAGGGAAATCATGTATTCAAGCAGTTTTGATATTCAAGATAAAGGAAGAATTGCATCACTTGATATGATGCGGGGATTTGCTATTTTCGGGATTTCGCTTGTCAATATGCTTGCGTTCCATTCTCCTGTGTATTATTTACAGCCATTTGAATGGTGGCAGAACCCGCTTGATCAATCGATCTATTCTTTCATTGATATATTTGCCCAGGCAAGCTTCTATCCATTATTTTCGATGCTGTTTGGTTATGGCATCGTGATATTACGGGAACGGATTTTGCAAAGAAGTGAGTCGTTTTCTTTGATCGCTGTTAGAAGATTTTCATTATTATTGCTATTCGGATGTATTCATGCATGGCTTATTTGGCACGGCGATATTTTATTTACCTATGCTGTTCTCGGGTTCATCTTCCTTCTGTTTATAAAATTAAACGGAAAAATCCTGTTGCTGCTGGGAAGCCTGCTTTATCTGATTCCTAATCTTCTCCTTGTCCTTCTTATGTTTGCGACGATGATGCTGGTACCGGCGGATATAATAAATAATAACTATTATAATCATGAATTGGCAGAAGCATCTGTAGCAGTCTATCAGTCGGGCAGTTTTAGTGATATCACGCAGCAAAGAATCGCGGATTGGTATTATGCAAATAATCCGGTTAATTTCATCTTTTTGACATTTTCGATTTTGCCGTTATTTTTTATCGGGGCCGGAGCGGCAAAGCTTAAATGGCTAGAACGTGTTAATTTCCATAAAAGGAAGCTTTTTTACACGTTCCTAGTTACGTTCACCATTGGTTTGTTACTAAAATTGCTGCCATATATAACCGGTGAAAATATTGGGATTAATATGCTGCAGGATTTGTTTGGCGGTCCGTTATTAGCATTTTCTTATGGTTTATCCATTGCTCTGCTTGCGGAAAAGCCGCGATTTCGAAAAATACTAATGCCGTTTTCTTATGCAGGCAGACTGTCATTAAGTAATTATTTGCTGCAATCGCTTATTGCCACTGCTTTTTTTTACGGTTACGGCCTCGGGTTATACGGAAAAATTTCTGTGTTTACAGGGACACTGCTTGCACTTGCGATTTTTATTTGTGAAGTGTTGGTTAGCAAAATATGGTTAAGGAGATTTTATTACGGCCCATTTGAATGGGTGTGGCGCAGTTTCACATATTGGAAAATTCCAAGATGGAAACGGGAACGGACAAAGTGAATTTGTTAGTAACTTCAGAAATTATTGAGAGTAATGGAGTTTCAACGATTGAATTTATCGTTTCTTTATCGGGAGGTTAACTCATGGCAATAACAAAAGTAAAATAAAGGAAAAAACCAATTAATGGAAAATAAAAAATGTTTTTTCAGCATGCGAACTCGGAACAATATCATACCAAGTGAATAATCATCACACTATATCTTCAATCAGTTAATTCAAACACATTTTGCCGAAAAAAAATTTAAGCTTGTCAACACAATGGGCAGGCTTTTTATTATAATAAAAAGGTACAGTGTTTTGACAGATGACTTTACATCTGTTAAAAAATCTGAAATGAAGTAAGGGGTGTTTATGATGAAGCAAAAAAGCATGTGGACTTTTCGTTTTTCTACAGCAGCTCTAGTACTAATCCCGGCAGCAATCGGGATCAATTTTATTGGTAAGTATTTTGCAGGACTATTGAAGTTGCCATTATGGCTGGATGCAATCGGCACAATGCTGGCAAGTATCCTTGCGGGACCAATCATTGGGGCGATATCAGGAATCGGTAATAATATTATTTACGGACTGACTGCCGATCCTATTTCCTTTGTATATGCGATTACAAGCGGTGTGATCGGGTTAGTTGTCGGTATATTAGCGTACAAAGGCTGGTTTTCCAATTTTGCTGCCGTTATTTTAGCCGGTATTGTTGTTGGAGTTGCTTCTTCAATTGTCTCAACGCCGCTAAATATGATTTTTTGGGAAGGGACAACCGGAAATGTCTGGGGAGATGCGCTTTTCGCCTTTTTATCTGACCGGGAGTGGCCGATGTGGCTTGCTTCTTTCTTTGATAGTCTTGTAGTCGATATTCCTGATAAATTAGTAACGGTAATTATCAGTTACCTGCTTTTTAGAGGGCTGCCAAAGAGCTTAACAAACATTTACCGCCAGGATGCAAAAATCGAAGAATTATAGATCCCGGTATGAAAAGGGAGCAAAAAAAATTTAGGTAAAATAAACGAGAAGAAAAAAGTGATACAGAGCTTTACCGCAGTTATGCATTTCATTAGATATTGAAAAAGCACTCATACTTTACATGGGCGAACACATTTCAGCAAATTCAAGAACTTGGGTAATCAGGTGGGACTCCCCCCATCTGATGAATATACCCCGGCAACGCACTACATGGAAAGTTAAAAACAAGTGTCGGAGAATCCCGCCTGCGTTACAATGAAAGGTGGGATATTGCTTTTTTATATGGAAATTCGGATATGGAAGGAGGCTCTCTTATGCATTCCATGAGTTTATTTGTTGAGAAAAATACGCCGGTACATAAGATGGATCCAATCACAAAAATACTTTATACATTCGTTGTCATTGCTGTTCTTTTGCTGCTCCCTACGATCCCTGTTGCGATCTCTATAGCAGTCGTCACCTTCGGCATCCTTTGTATCGGGAAAGTGCTGCGCAATTTCCTTCCGATCTTGGCTTTCAGCGGGGTACTGATGATTTCGATCATTGTTGTCCAGACATTTTTCCACTCCGGAAGCACGACACTGTTATGGACAATCGGCTCTTTCACAATCTATAAAGAAGGCTTGCTGATTGCGGTGCTTCTGACCTTTCGGCTTTTGAATATTTTGGGTGCCTTCAGCATCTTAATGTTAACAACGAGGCCGGCTGATTTAGTCAAGGCATTAATGCGTAAAGGCGTACCAGCCAAAGCGGGATATCTGTTTTTAGCTGTTTTTCAAATTATCCCGCAAATGCGGACGATGATCGCAAAAATAACGGATGCGCAACGGGCAAGAGGAATGGAAACGGAAGGGAATATATTGATCCGGGTAAAAGCATTTTTCCCTTTGATTGGTCCGGTTGTACTGAACGCATTAACGGATACGAAAGAACGGGCGATGGCGATTGAAATGCGCGGCTTTTCCCGTAAAGGAAAAAGGAGTTTTATTCAACCGCCAAAAGAATACCGCTATCATAAAATAGAACAGATTAGTTTACTTGTTATCTTTATTTTCGCTGTTTTTTGGAGGATTTGGCAATGAAGAAGATAATAGCAGAAGGATTAAAATATAAATATCCCGACGGAGAAAGACTGGCTTTAGATGATCTGAATTTCGAGATAGAGGAAGGAGAATTTATCGGCATCGCCGGTGCAAATGGTGCGGGAAAATCAACGTTGTGCTATGCATTAACCGGACTGATTCCCCATTTTTTTAAAGGAGGATACGGTGGGAAGGTAACAGTTGCCGGCAAAGAAGTCAGACAAGCGGAAATACATGAGATTGCGGCTTATGCGGGGCTTGTATTTGACAACCCTTTTACGCAAATGACCGGATCAAAGTTTACTGTTTTTGAAGAGCTTGCTTTTGGCTTGGAAAACCAGGGAATGGACAGGCAGACGATGATAAAAAGAATAGAAGAAATTTTGCAGCTTTTACATATTGAACACATAAAAGAGCGCAATCCGTTTGATCTTTCCGGCGGTCAAATGCAACGGGTCGCTATTGCCAGTATTTTAGTAATGAAGCCGGATATTCTTATCCTTGATGAGCCGACTTCGCAACTGGATCCGCAAGGGACAGAAGAAATTTTTCAAGTAGTAGAGCAGCTTGCAAACGAAGGGATCACGATCATTATGGTCGAACAAAAAATCGAGAAGCTCGCACAATATGCAGACCGGATTCTTCTCATTCATGAAGGAAAACAGGTGGATTTTACAACTCCTGAAAAACTATTCTCCCGCGAAGATTTACAAGCTTACGGAATCCGTCCGCCTGTTTTTACACGGGTTGCCAAAGCAGCAGGGATTGTGAACAAGGAAACAAATTGTTACCCGGTGACGAAGGAGCAGTTTTTAAAGGCGGTGGGGAAAAGTGATAAATGATGTACAAGTGAAGGATGTGTCTTTTTCCTATCAGGATGGACAACCGGTTTTAAACGATATCTCAATTCGCTTTCAGCAGGAGGCAACGGCGATCATCGGCCAAAATGGCGCCGGAAAAACGACTTTTGTGAAGCTGTTAAAAGGGCTGTTAAAACCGGCGAATGGTGACATCCTTATCAACGGTGTAAATACGAAAGACGTAACAGCAGCGACCCTTGCAAAAACGATCGGGCTTGTTTTTCAAAACCCGAGCGAACAATTATTTAAAACGAAGCTGATTGATGAAGTTATGTTTGGTGCCCTGCAAATCGGGAAAGCAAAGGATGAGGCGTATGAGAATGCGAAAAAAGCGTTGCAACAGGTGAACCTCGGCAACAAGCACGATGTAAATCCGTATGATTTAAGTCTCGTGGAACGGAAACTTGCCGCCATTGCCTCGATATTGAGCATGAATCCGCAAATCATTATTTTTGATGAACCGACCTTCGGACAAGACGAATATGGAAAGAAAATGATACAATCAATTATGCAAGAATTGCAGGCTAACGGGAAGTTGGTATTAACGATCATTCATGATATGGATTTTGTTGCGGAAACTTTTCTGAGGACAGTAGTTTTTCAGGAAGGAAAAGTCGTTATGGATGATGCGACAAGAGCTGTATTTGCGCATGAAGACCTGCTTTACCGGGCGGGTTTGTACGAGCCGTATGTGACGCAGCTTGGGAAAAGCCTCGGATTTAACGATGTGCTGCTGACGGAACAGGAACTTATTAGAAAACTTCAGGAGGCGAAAACAAGATGAAATTTGTAACGGTCAATAAAGACGAGCAATCAATCGTAGGTGTATTGGATCGGACGGGAAAAAATTTTTTACCGTTGGATAAACACGAATTTCCCGAGACGATGATCGGCTGTATCGAATTGGGAGACGACCTTATCAAGAAAGTACAAGCATTTTTGGAAAAGGCAAGCGATGAGGAGTTTCTTTCGTTATCGTCCGTTGAATTGCAGGCACCGATTCCCCGCCCGCAAAAAAACATTTTCTGTGTTGGCAAAAATTATGCGGAACATGCGATTGAAATGGGAAGCAAAGATGATATCCCGGAGCATGTTATGATTTTTACAAAGGCGCCGACAACAGTGATTGCTGCGAATGAAACGATCCCTTTACATAAAACTGTAACTGAACAATTGGATTATGAAGGCGAGCTCGCGGTGATTATCGGCAAAAAAGGAACAGCGATTCCGCAGGAAAATGCATTTGAATATGTATTCGGTTACACGATTGTAAATGACGTAACCGGAAGAGACTTGCAAAAGCGCCATAAACAGTTTTTTATTGGCAAAAGCCTCGACGGTTCCTGTCCGCTTGGTCCTTGGATCGTTCATAAATCTGCTGTAATCAATCCGGGAGCATTAAATATCGAAACGAAAGTGAATGGAGAAGTTCGGCAGGCATCCAATACTAAAAATTTCATTTTTTCGATTCCAGAGATTATTGCCGTGCTCTCGAAAGGGATGACGCTCGAACCGGGGGATATTATTGCCACCGGAACACCTGCCGGTGTCGGAAAAGGCTTCAAACCGCCGCGCTTTTTAAAAACCGGTGACGAAATCGAAATTACCATTGATCAGATTGGCACCTTAAAAAATACAGTAGGGGAATAAGTTTGGTACCGGATTCTGAGCACTGGAATTTGAAAGTCCTCGTCATTGATCAAATTTTAATATATAACGAAACAAAGGGGGAAAAGTAATGACACACGCACACATTACAACGTGGCTGCTGGCGATTATTTTGTTTTTCGTTGCGATCGCTTTATACAAGAACGGCAAGGAAAAAGGATCAAAAATCATTCACATGATTTTACGCCTCGATTACCTGCTTATTATCATTACCGGCGTCATGATTCTATTTGATCTCTATCAAATTACCTGGCTTTATGTTTTGAAATCATTAGTAGGACTATGGATTATTTCGGTGATTGAAATGATCTTAATAAAAACAAACAAAGGGAAGAAAACCGCTTCTTTATGGGGACAATTTATTGTTGCCCTGTTGCTCGTTCTCTATCTGGGATTTTCCTTGCCGCTTAACTTTGACTTTTTTTGATATGAAAATAAAATTTCAACCGAGCTTGTGACCTAGCCGGTCATGGATGTTTGATAGCAAAGATCCTCTTACAGTGAGTTTGTGGCTGTAAGAGGATGATATGCCTTTTCTCCTATGAATGAATACTCCAAAATTCCTTTCTCCTAATTTATAATGTATGTAATTTTACCTGTATTCAAGGCCAGATAACTCTTTAAATTGCTATTTAAAAACGCGTTCTCTTACAAATTTGGTACTTTTATCATATGGATTTTTTTCTAAACTTCATTCTTTTTCCCCGTTTCCAACAAAGTGGATTTTTGTATAATGGACTTATCATGGATTTTTTTAGAGATTGTTGAATATGTCACCAAAAAGGATCATACTTACTCGTTTTATTCAGCTTTTTTTAACTCCTTACATCACTAGATTCACATTTATTTATAAATAATTGGAAACAAAGGGGGATGTTTATGGATACAAGTAAGGTAATTGCACTTGCAAAGAAGTACAATGCAGCTGCTGATGAAGTAAAGGAGTCGGAATTACGCTTACGCCATTTCATAATGATGCAGGCAGATACGTGGATGGGGAAAACCAGGGAGAGGTTTGATGCCGATTTTGACGAAACGCTTATCGCTTATGAACGTTTTTCACGGGATCTATTGGAAACTGGCAGCGAGCTGATGGCAGCCGCCGAAAAAATAGAGCGGGAAAAAGAAGAGATTGCGAGAATGGAAGAATTGGCGCGAAAATCGAATTAACAGATGGGGGGATAAAAGATGGCAAATAAAATTTCCGTACATCCTGACCAACTTGACGGATTGGCAAATCGTTTCGTGAATGAAATTAACGCAATGGAAGGTCTGACGCAAGATCTTCATCTTGAACTAGGCAGCATGATTATAAACTGTGATTACCGTTTCAGACATTGCTTTAACGGTGTCGGAGACGCATGGGGAGCAGGGAAAAACTTAACAAGCCAACTTAATGATAATGAAATTTATATCCGCAATACCGGAGATAAATTTGCTTGGCATGATAATCTTATAAGCAAATTGTATAAATTGCATCAAGAATACGGCAACATTACGGCATTAGGCAGTCTGACAATGGCACAAATAACGTACTACGGACTCGGTTTTACCAAATTTACAAAAGATGCAAATGGATTTTTTTCATTTAAACATACGGATATTTTAGATGATGCTGCGAAAGCAGTGGATAAATCAAAATACTCTAAAACTGCAAGGATATTTTTAGATCCGTTTTCATTACGAAAAAAAAATTTAGATAAGTCTTTTTCGGATATCATCCATAAGCAAGTTACAAGATATTACCCGCAGTATGTTACAGATTTTACGAATGCGGTAAGAGGAAAGCTATTCGGACTAACTAACAATAAAATCACTTTCGGGGATGCAATTCGCTTAGGAAAAGGCTTTGCAAGGTCAAACGCATTATCAACTTTTATTGTTACTACCGGTTCGGAAATAATCGGGGCGGGATTAAAAATATCCGAGAATTATAGTAAATACGGTAATAATAGAGAAGTGTTAAAACGGGAAAATGCAAAAGCGGTTGGCAATGCTGTCAATAATACGGTAGCCATAACAGCAGGATCTGTTGTTGGCGGGGTAATTGGCGGAGCAATCGGTAGTTTTGCTGGTCCGGTAGGAACAGTAGTTATCGGAAGTCTTGGTTCGTTTGTAGGGGGATATATTGGTGAAAAAGCAGCCAGCCTTACAGCCGGAATTGCCGAAAAAGCTGCATTATTATTCCAGG
Organism: Bacillaceae bacterium Marseille-Q3522; assembly: GCA_017898095.1. Taxonomy (GTDB): domain Bacteria; phylum Bacillota; class Bacilli; order Bacillales; family Cytobacillaceae; genus JAGKQJ01. The sequence continues at coordinate 39,430 of JAGKQJ010000014.1, forward strand.
ATCAAATTCAGGCAGGAATTGATTCTATCGGAAAATTATATGAATCCGCTGCAATAGGGATAACGGCGATCAATAAAGGCACAGATATTGTCAAAAAAGAGATTAATAAAGGGATTGATAAGGTTAAGGATACTGCTTCCTCGTTAATAGAAGGCGCAAAAGATTTCTTTAATGGGAAATTATCATTTGGTTAAGGAACGGACAGATAAAAACCAAACCACGGGTTAAATCATATTTGGTTTTAGAATTCCTAGAATTATGCTGAAATTAAAATTTCAATTGTCCGTGAAAAGTCGCTTCATAAGAACTTAATCTCAATAAGTTGAAAGGAGGATAAAATGATCTTTCAAACTGATAATAATTTTGTTAAAGTTAAATCCAAATTTTTTATTAGAATGTGGGGATTTGCAGCAACTGGTGGAGCTTTAATAGTCGGAGTATGGCTATTTTCCGAAGCAATTAAATTTGAATCAAAATATTCTCTTTTATATATATTTGGCGGATTATTAGGCATATTTTGGGGGATGATTACTTTTCCAATGTTCTTTCCTGCGCTTACGAAAAGAGGAAGGATTGTGCTGACGGTAACAAAGGGGGAGCAACCGAAAATCTCATCTTTGAAAAAGTCAGTTTTTATAAAAGATATTAAAGATATGGATATGATGTTTCACAGGTACAGCTTAAGTGGAATTATTTTTGAAGATATCTTGATAAGAACAAACCATAATAAACTAGTAAAGCTTCGACATTACAACATGATTGGCTTTCCGCAATTTAAAGAATTAGTGGAGAAACATATGTTTCCCTATATGACGGAGGAAGCGAAGCAAAACTGGCAAAAGCGTTTTTATGATAATAAAGACAATTACGAAATGAAGATTTAGAAGAAAGTAACGAGAGGATAAAAAGTTCGCTTTTTTGAAAGAGTTTCAAAAAAATCCTTTCACAAATATTGCATATAAACAATTCACACAAATTTTCCTTCACAGTATGTTGCATATTTTACAAACAAAGTAAGAGAAAATATTTAACAGGAAATAATTAATTGGAAAAGGAGCGAAAAGATGAAGACGATTCATTTAAGTATCGAAGAAGTTATTTTCTGCTTTTACAGTGAAGGGCTTTTTGAGCAGGGGCAAGGGCTTAAACAAACGTATTTTCCGGAACTGACAGATGAACAGCTTGAATTTATGCTGCAAATTTCCTGCCGCTCGCTTTTAGCGAAAGACATGGTGAAATACGATCAACATGTCTATAAATTAAAAGATGAATATAAACCGTACATTCAAGCGCTGAATCATGCGGACTATTCGTTAAAGGCCGCAAAATTTGTTCCTGGTGAGCAGCAACAAAAAAGCATCCATTTTCATTTCACAGATAAAGAGATTTTTAGTCATAAATTATTGCATGATGAGCAAATTCATCAAATTAGCAGGATGAATTCCAAAGATGAAGTAATCGAAATGCTGAGAGAATTTTTTGTGTTGAAAGTTTTTAAAGGGGAAAATGAGCCGTTGTTTGTACTTGACAGCGAAAAATTCGAAGCCCTTTTACAAGCAGCAAATGAAAGTCCGGAAATGATTGGGGAGATCATTCCCCCGTTAGATCGAAAAAACGGTTTAGTCGATGATTTTATCAATGACCTTATTGCACGTCGGGGGATGATGGACAGTATCACACAATTTGAATTTGATACTGGGAACCAACCGGAATTGACGGAGCTTGTTTTTATTATTTCCGGGAAAAATTATATTTGGTGGATCAATGGTGGAATTCATAACGAATTTACACTGTGGATTGCTAATAATGAAATGCTTAAAGCTGTAACAAGTAAAGTTAACCGATCTTTAATCTGAGAGGAGAGAAAATTGAATTTTCACCGTCTATTTCTAATAAACGATTACTTCTGTTTCCAACTTCATTAAGGCGTGTTTCATCTAAAAATCCGAACCATACCCGGTTTTGTGTATTTGTACCGGGCACTGTAACACGGCAAAAAGCCATCTTCCACCAGTATGTGTATGATAGGCGTCACTAACATAATGGCGTTCGTCCCCTAAGGAGAAAAAAGTGCGCGGTATTAAAGCTGTTTATTTTCATCTGCCCCTTTAAAAAATCATTTCTTCGTACCTATTTGCAATTACTATTATAATACCAAAAAAAAACGGTCAATAAGCCATTTTAGTTGTCATGATAACCGATATTTTTCACATGCATCAATCGATATTTTGGTATAATGGGCGTAAGCCGATCCACAAGTTATCTTTCCCCGTTTCCCTCAAACGCTCTGTTTTCCTTTTTCTATCAATTCCAATTTAGAATATAGTGCTTTCCTCACATTTTTTTCTGTCAAATTTAAACATCTCCGAGCCCACGAGACGCTCATGAATCTCGTATGCCGTCTTCTGCTTGAAAAAAAAAAAAAAAGTAGAAAATATCATGTATGCGGCGCGTAATTACGAGTAACGTAATAACTTAGATGCTCCATAA
>JAGKQJ010000150.1 GCA_017898095.1 Bacillaceae bacterium Marseille-Q3522
AAGTAAATATAGGAAGATACTATAACATCATTATCCCTTACCAATTTCTATTTCAAAATGGTAAAGTAGTATTCTAAATTGAGAAATGTGGTGATTCTTCAATGAATAAGATTACTTTAGCTGAAGCAGTGAAGTTAAAGAGTATTCTTACAAAAAACGTTACCTGTTACCGATAACCAATTACTGTAATGGTGGCCGATGGCAAGTTAGACAATCTACAGTCCTTCTATGAAAAGAACCGGCACGGGTTGAACAATCCGAAGCCGGTTCTTTTTGTCAGTTGAAAACTTGAGGTGGTGGTAAATTGTATTCATTGTTCTATTTTACTCAGATTGTCAAATCGTTCTCTGTTTTTAATTTTAGTGCATTTTTTAAAAGTTCTTGCAGAACATCTGTAAAGAGTGAAATAACAAAAGCTGTAAAAATAATCACCAACTCAATCAATGCGATCCCGGGATGCAAAGCATTTACGATTCCAAGCAATATCATTCCGATCACATATAAAATAACGATGGCAATTGCACAGTATTTTATTTGATTTAACGTCATTACAGCTGATTCTGAAAATGCATTTTTATTCTCAATCAAGCTCAAAAGTTTCAATGCTTGGTACAGCGAAAAGAAAAATGGTAATGTGGTAACGTACAAACCGATTAGAACAGGATATTTCAGATAAGCATACTCCGGATTCATCTCAGCCGAATACTCTGCCAGAGAAGGTAAAGCGAAAATACATAAAGAGAACACTATGATGCCAATTACAATGACAATGACCTTTAAAAAAGTTACTTTTCTCCAATTCATTAAAAAGCACCTCACTTTTTTTCATAATCATCATAAAGTAAAATTTATCGTTTTTCAATAAATATTTATCTTTTTCTGATAAATTTTTCGATTTTTTTATATATTGATTACGATTAAAGCAAAAACTATTCACAGTGGAATATTGTGAAAAACAGAACAAGTTGAATCATCGTCAGTAAGCCTTAAACTAAATCCAACAAAGAAATATCATATCTTTAATTGCGACAATTTCTGGATTCTTGTTAATACATCCTCACAAAACGCCATTCCTGCATGTTCATCAACATCCAAGTTCATCCTGCCGGAATAACAGGAAAGTGCTGTTTGAATGACATGATGATATTTCTTATCGAGATTGGTGATTCCCCACTCTCCGCCCTGTTGCTTTGATAAAATGAAGCCATCCTGAAGATAGGCAAGAACACGGCACAGATTCAGTATGATATAAACAGGATTGTCCATTATCTCGTTCTCGGCATCTGCAATTTCATTAATTAAGCTGTCTATGTAAAATTTCCGATCGACTTCGCCAAATACCTCTCCAATTGGTCGCCCACAAAGGACAATACCGATGTTTTTTATGACAGTAAAATGTGCTGCTAAATCAGGATCGGTTTTTAACTCGTTATTACAGAGCAGGAGAGGATCTTTAAGATATCTCTCCAACCAGGCATTGGAAAAGTGCAGTTCGTAAGGAGTAGGATACATAAACTTTTCACAATATTTTTCTAAAACAACACTCATTTCGAGGCCTTTCGGGGGAGATTGCGTTCGTAACGATTCCAGAATCGCCAGCAGCTTTAATTTTGTCTCTACATTTATTTTTTGTTTCACAACCACGATAAAATCAATATCACTTTTATCCCAGTTAAAGCATTGAAACGCGATCGAACCATGGACATAGATCCCTGTCAAATTGTCCCTTAATAAATGAGTATATTGAATTTTTATTTTTTCTAAAATATCTTGATATCCGGTCATAACTTATACCTCCTTTAACTATTCTAACACTGACACTGCACTCACATAAAATATCATTTAGATTTTTCCTATTTTATACATAAAAAAAATCATCAGCCCACAAGCTGACAATCATCTTTTTTTCTTTTTCCGGTAAATGCACCGAATAGGTTTACTTGTAATCCGCGTTCTGCGAAAACAATTTCAATTTGATTGTTTTAGATATCAGGTAATTGATCTGAGAGAAATTCTACAATAGTAGATCTTGGTGAAACGTTAAAGAGATTATCTGACAGGTGGTTTTAAAGAACTTATTTACACCTGCCTGTGCAATTCAAAATATGTTCCTAACTGTGCAAACTTCCCGTCAGCCAGGGCCGGTGTCGATAGGGGCCGATCGGGATTTGGATTAGGCTGGTTTTTTCTTTTTGATCCAGCTTGTATAGCTTATCACTCATTTTCGCATCAAACCCAAGGAGCGGGTGCCCGCCCATCCCAAGAGCAGACGCCGCTAACAGCAAGCGCTGTACAAGCATACCGGCTTCCATTTGTTGAATCCGGTATCCTCTGTATCCCAGTTCCTTTTTGTAGTGATTCTTATCCCCGGCTACATGTAAGCAGAGCGGAACTTGAAACAAATTGACATTATCGGAAGACAGTCCGTATTGTAACTGTAGCCGGAAATCACCAGGATGTATCTGACGTAACGCATGGGCAGTGTTGTCATAATAATAAGCACCATTCGGAATGTCTTCAACATTATATAAACATCCATACAGAGAGACACGGGAATCGTGCTTCTTCTTTGCTCCGTCTAAATCGTTTTGATACGAGAAGGAAGCCGTTGCCTCCTGCAACAGTGCGGCCAGTTGCGCGTGACTTACCTTTTCCAAAATAAAATCCATGTCCGGTGAATATCGCTTTTGGCAGACCGATGCCAGATCATATGATAAACGCTTCATGTGAGGCAGAGCTACCGCGTGACTATCACTACTCATATTCTCGATAGCGTTAATCTGCCGAATCGACTGCGTAGATTCCAGCATTGACACTTCATTCATCTTGATTAACATTGGATAGTTAACTACCCTGCGTGATCGGACATAGTGATTATGTTGAATCACTGTCAACTCCCGGCACAATTCGCCAGCAGAGACATTCCGGTCTGCATCATTCCCGTTGTCAAACCAAGTATCTGCAGGCTCTACTGAAAGCGGGATAACCGCATACACACTTTCCTCCTGCTCAGATAGACCAAGCAGATGGTTAATGGCACGATCAACAAATTGGAAGTACACACCTGATGTAAAGCCAAAACGTTTCGCCACTTCCAATAATTGTCCCATTAGCACACCAGCATCCAACCCTTGCAGACGATAAGAAAAGTTATTGTATTTAAAGAAATTTTTCCAAAACATCGTCGTCACAAAAACGGCACCAAAACAAGCAGACACATCACAGCGATTACCGAGTGCCCGTGCCAGATAGGAATCAAAATTGCCTTCCCGCAACAACACCAAGCCGTGGTGAGCCACATCATAATGGTAGACACCTGCAGGCAAATCCTCTATCTTTAGGTACACGTACAATTCATTTGGATATAATGCTCCGCCGGATGGAGCAAACCGCCGAAATGACTGCATTACTTCCGCAGCTTTTTCTTCGCTATCCAAGGTATAGGCTAATTGATAAATTTTTGTGAGTCCGAATACATACCAGAGAAAATGCCCGATTTCACGAAAATCAGGTTTTTCAGGTGCATAACATCCTTCAAGCTTAAGAGGTACCTCTAAAGAAAACGGAACGACAGGTAGATCGCGGTAAAGCTTATACGGAAGCGGAGCATCTTCCCAATCTACTTTCCAGTCCGGCGGACTTGCCTTGTCAATGTCAAAATGCAGGTTGTGCAGAAATAAGTCCAGACTCATGCTTCTTCCTCCTATTCACTGCTTACGGAAATGGATGCGGATACGGATTAAGCTGTTCAAGCGTCAGCGGTTGTTTCGTATACCCGAGTTCCATTGGTACCCTCAACACCCTCTCCAAACCGGTAATACGGGTCAGATGATGTCCAAATGTCATCGGCAGCATCCCCGGAATCAGGACTTTTACACAATGCAGTCCGTTTCGTATCGTTTCCGGTGTCGTCTGGTTGACCACAATCACATCGAGGTTCAATGGACGAAACACATGAAGAATGTCCTGCAGATCATCGGTCAGGTCTGCATGTCTCTTCTCCCACTTGAATTCCTCAGCAAACGAGCGTAACGGCCGTTTATCATCAAGTAAAAACTGCAGTCGTTCTTCTGCTTGCGGTAAACCGTACAACATCCCATGATCATCCATCTTCTGAACGAGGGATGAATCTTGTAACATTGCAAATAACTCTTTTTGATTCTCCTCAAACTTCTCGTCAAGCGTTAGCATCATGCCAGCTAATTCGTGCACCGCACTTTTCACCGCCCGAACCGGATCCGGATGAGCACCAGCCGCACAGATAATATTCAATCCTTTAGGCTTTCTGTTTTTCGCCAGCGCTAAAACACTGGGGATTCCGTGCTCCATTGTGGAGTTAAAAAAATATAAATCATATCCCGCCACCGCCCGTACACGCTCGATCATCCATTGCAATTCTTGATCATTAGCAGAGAAAGGATCAAGACGCGGCAGCGAAAGCCTCCCATACCAAGTCATCAGGAATGAATCACGCTCCACCACTTCCAAAATACCGTAGAAAATCGCCTCTTCCAAACTACCGCCTAAAGCACAGCCGTTGGACGTTTCATAGACAAATCCCTGCCCGCAGCCCAAGCTGTAATAGGCAAGCAATTCTGGAACAAGAATCGGCCTCTCCTGTAAAAATGAATAGCCCCACACCCAGTTCATGGAACGTGCAGGATCAAATGGTTTAAACGGAAAATCAGGCTGCGCATACTGCTCTTTTGCGTGTACGCCAACTTTAATAGGATGGAGCGCCCAATCCTCCAGGTTATAGAAATTATCATGAATGACAGTCCGTTTCCCATGAGGCGCGAGACCGCAATATCGCTCCAAGCCTTCTAAAATAGCAGTCAACTCACTTATCGCATATGAATGAGTCCGGCCTGCCACTCCCTCATCCCCCCTGAACAAAGGCAGATTGACACTTACATCGGCAAATGGAGGTACAAGTTCATACATTTTACCATTCAAAAATCCGGTCCGGTAATCGAGATAGTCCTTAACAAGCACTTTTTTCAGATCATCCATCGAACGGCAGCGGTAACTGTCTGCGCTAATCTTCGGGCTAGGCTTAAGAGAAATGCTGGCGCTTTCCGGTGAATCGTCCGGTATTCGGCCGCAAACGAGACATAACGGGTCGGGGAGAAAGAAATGCCATGAACTTTTTAGTGTTTTCAGGTTGATTAATAATACTTTTTCTTCCGAGTAGGCGAAGTTACCTTGCAATATCCTCTGTGTCTCCGCTCCAAGCAGGTAAGACATCTGCAAAATTCCTGTACGTGATGCCCACGCATCACTCGCCATTCCTTTTTCTCCCTCAAGCCTCTGGTGAAGCTCCCACATCTCGTTGCGATCTCGTCCTGCGATAAGATGCCGCATATCCGCGCACCGGGAACACCCCGGCTTATTGGGCCGAACCAGCGGCCCAATTACCCCCTCGCCGAATGAAATGAAGCCCCTCAGCCAAGGGATTCCCGCCGGTCGAAGTACTTCTTCCGCCTTTTGATGCAGGGAACGATTTAACGTTTCGTGCAAAACCAGAACCAAATCTGCCGTTTCCGGTACTCCTTCTTCGAAATCGGTATAACGTGTTACCTGGTATTGTACGGAAAGTTGCTCATACATAAGGTCCGCCAATATTCCTTCTCCGACTACCGCCACAGCAGCGCTCACAGAGTACCCTCCTCTCGTAACAACACCCCAAACACCCCTGCCAGCTCTTCTTTCAAAAATGCTTCCGGTGCCAATTCGAAGACGAAGAGCCGCTTGCGGTTTCGTTCCAAAACCTGCATGGCTGATTTTAAGACTTCTGGTTTTGTGATCTCTTCACACTCAGGAATTACAAGAATACGGGGAACTGTTTCTTCCAGAAGCACAGTCGAAGCCTCCAGCTTTTGTGTCACGGGGTAGGCAGCTTGATTTTGTGCCTCCATAAGTGCAAGATGTAACGCTTTTTGCAACGCTATTGTTATATTCAAACTGGCGCTGCCATACCAGAAACCGTTCGTACCAACCCATACCACAGGGAAGCCGGCTACTTCCTTTCCGAAACCGATCATCGGTTCTCCATGCATCGTAGTCAATGCCTGTAAATAAAACCGGCAGCGGGTATCGTCTACCGCACTCAACTGAACCAAGGAGACAGAATGCTGCAGATCATCCAGTTGCCTGTTCAGTTCCTCCGTCAAACACTTTTGCAAACCGCGGCAAACAGCTTCTGCAAACATCTCCCCCGCTCCTACGCCAATAAACTCCCGAGGTTCCACTATTCCAGCTTCCTGATGCGGAGGCAGAGTTGTAACAAGCAGACCGGCCAAACGAGATACATAATTTTCAATTCCGGTCAAACCTGCTTCTCTCCTAGTCTCCTCATGTGTCAGACCTGAACATACAATATCCGGCAATAACTCAGCCGTTCCCTCCGATAACGGATCGACTGTCTGAATCCGGCATTGAGCCAACGGCAACTGCGTTAAGTCCCCTTCTTCCCAAATATGGAAAATACCTGTTTCCCTCGAAGTCAACTTGCTGAAAAAAAGCAGTATTTCACCTGACTTATCTCTGCCTAAACTCCTTTCAAGCCTCTTATCGAAATCTTGAACCCATTCGCCATTCATACGTCCGTTCACCAACGGATGAGGCAAGAACGAATGCCAGTTTCCTTCCAGCGTATCCAGATCAAGCAGGAAAAATTGATTCTTCTGTTCCGGTCCGGCTACTCCTGTTATCTCTTTAAACAATTCAAATACAATCACATTTGCCAACATTGCTTCTGCAGTGTATGAGAAGCCGGAAAACTGCCGGTCTTTGCAAAGCACAGTTTGGTGCAAGCGGCGCCATGCAGACTCCCAACATCCCATAGATTCCGGATGTACCAACGGACCTGCCATCCCCACTTGTTTTAGGGAGATAGCAGGCAAAAACACCTTCTTCTCTTTCCTGCAAATCTCATGAAGAACTCGCAGTTCCTCTATATCGCCCTCTTGCGATACATACAAAATAGAATGAAACGGCTGCACAAACTCCTGCCAAGAGCTCATTCCTTTCTTTTTTAGGGTGACCACCTCTACCGCCACCTCGTGGTCTGTTTGACGTGCCTTTGCCACGAGTTCCATTAATCGCTGCCGATTGGTCGGAACCGAGTCTGTGATTAACACCTGAAACTTAGGTAATCCGGATTCAATTAACGCCGAAACCAACGAAACAATAAAAGGGCCAGACCCGACTGCCAGCACTTTTGCCTGACGAAAGACTTGAAAACGGTACGCACCAGAATTGCCGAAACTATCCAAAAATTCAATTTGAGAAGCATACTTTTTAACAATCTGATCTGGCAATTGATGCGGACGGTCTTGACTCATATCGCTGACAAATCCGTTTCGATACAGCACTTCTGCAATTTCATACACCCGATCCCGGTATGAAATCGGCAACCCATCTGTCAAATCCCCCAACGTAAACTCCCCGTTGAACATCGGGATAAGCTTTTCAATCCACTGATTGATCATATTGCCTTCCATTCGAAACGAACTTAAGTTGTTACGAAAATACACATTGTTGTTTGCATCAGGGAGAAAAAACGTATCCCTTTTCACTTTCAGCCGCATAGAAGAGGTTAAATTCGCCATTTATTTCCTCCTTAATAGTGAGCCGCTCCTTTTACCCCTATTATCCTATGTACAATAATTTGTCCCTTATGCCTAAAACCCCTGCAACTCTTGCAGGGGCAGTTAAAACCAGAAGATCAATCGCCACAACGGCCACCGCAACGACCACCACAACGGCCGCCGCACCTAAAGCAGTTAGAACAACGGAAACAGTTAAAACAATTAAAACAGTTAAAACAGAAAAAGCAGCTAAAACAACTAAAGCAACGAAAACCACCGCATTGACGGGCCTGATCAATGTAGTATTGGTTTTGATCCCAAGGAACTGCCTCGGTAGTCTGAAAATCACCAACATTCAACATTTGCAGTTGATTTTGAAAATCGTTCATTTTTTTACCTCCATGAATTAAATTAATAAAGTGTTAAAGCACCATGAAAGGGGGACAGAATAAACATCATCAGAAAAACAGCTGTTTAACTGGAGAATCCGCTAATACTTGGGATACTTTCTCCAACAAAATATGTACGATGGCTGGGTATTGTTACTGAATTAAAAGCCTATATTTATACTTAAAAAAAGGGGGACTGGATAATTTCATTATAATGGGGGAGAATAGAACTGAATTTCCGAACATACACGGAAACTTCCTTTGCTGGGAAAGTTCATTTATAGCTAAATCAAAGACATCTTCCTTTATTAGTGGGCAAAAGGATTCCTCTTCCTCAAAATGTAAATAACAAATTTAGAAGTGGAATACAGCCCACATTAATTTTACTTATACACCGCCTTACATCCTTGCAGCATATCCCTCTTTCTCCGCATTTCCGAGTAAATACAAAAATGCTGGCGCAGGTATCCTTACAACAGGAATTTTTGTATGATGAGCAGAAACGCCATAATCCTCTGCCCGTTTTGTAATAATCAAAGCACCTTGAACCTTTGCCCGATCATTATTTGTTAATTCAACGATGGCATCTGATTCTTTTATATGCGTATTTTCCCGATATTTCACTTCACATAAAATCCTTGCGGTTGGCAATTCAATTACTACATCTACTTCTTTTTCGTTTTCTTTCAACTTTCGATAATAACCAACCCGGGCATTTGTTGCATAATAAAACGCAGCAATATGCTTGTACACGGTTGTTTCCACCATAATCCCCATTTCTCCAGGATCCGTTATAACATCTTCCAGCATTAAAACAGCGTTCCGTATCGCTGCATCCGCTATATATATTTTGGAACGGGCTTTTAATATTCCCTTTCCATCAACTCCTATCGGATCACTAATATAAATCAAGTTCGCCTCTTTTAAAAACTGAATATAATTTGAAAGCGTAACTTTATTCATATTATCAAGTTCTTTTGACATAGTTGTCATATTTATGATGTTGGAAGAATTTAAACAAAGATATAAAAACACCTTTTCAAGCTGCAACGGGTTTCTGACATTAAATAAAGTAAGGACATCTCTTTTTATCACTTTATCAACAACATCTTCACGATGCATCCTTTGGGAAAAAAGATCATCTTTTGCAAGTGCAAGTTCCGGAAATCCCCCCACTGTGAGGTAACGATTAAAATGCTGTTGAAGAGGCGATAACTTGGTCATGAGTTCACTTAATTCAGATTTTTCCATTTTGTAAAGTTGAGTCGGGCGAATACCTTTTGCGAGTTGTGGTCTTACGGGTATCTGCAGTAAATCACAATATTCAAAGAATGATAGCGTTGGTATTTTCAAAACGCTCCAACGACCTACTCCGCTTTCTGCTGAGCCTTTTTCAAGTGCAGGGCTGGCAGATCCGGTAGCAACCAAGCGTAAATTAGGATTCGAGTCATATAATGTTTTCATCCATACTTCCCAATCTTTTGCATATTGTACTTCATCAAAAAAAAAGAAGAGATCATCTTCAACAGGAAAAGCGTTTTGATAGGCTCTTATAACTCCATCAAAACCACCAAGCTTTAAAATAGGGTTGTCGAAAGATAAATAAACGATATTATTTGCAGGAACACCTTTTTCCAGCAAATTCTTCATTAATTGATACATGATGGTGGTTTTTCCTATACGCCTAGCTCCGGAAAGTATCACAAATCTCCGTAAATCCTTGTGTAAAAGTATCTTTTCTGCTTCATAGTAGGCAAACCTGCGATGTGGAGGTGCGTTTTTTTCTGAAATGGGTACACCCTTCCACCAGGGATTATATTGGATTAACAATTTTAACAATTTTTCATCTGAAAACATCATAATGTACATCACCTCAGCCAAATAA
>JAGKQJ010000151.1 GCA_017898095.1 Bacillaceae bacterium Marseille-Q3522
AAGGTATATATAAATATTTTATCATGTTACGATTGGTCTTTAATAGTATTGCTATTCATTCCTTTTTCAACAAATCTTTTATTAATTCATTTGAAGTAGGAAACGGCGTAATGACAGCTCCTAAGCTACGAATTTCTCTTTTTAGTTTTAGGTACACCTCAGAACTTTTCTTGAAGTTGCCGAAGTGTGAGTGTCATGCTAAGATTATTATTTTAAGTAAAAATGATGTACATTAATATAGTGTAAATGAGGAATCGATTGTGAGGGATCGGAAATGAACATTCATAATTTTGAAAGCTATATAGACAAAACCATTTTAGAGAGAGGGTACAACTATTATATTGCTGGAAATGTCTTAGAAGCATATGAAAAGGGAGAAAACGTATATATTTTTCAAATTGAAGGAACGGATGACTACGAAGTGTTAGTTGAGATCGGGGATAACGGAGTCATTTTATATTCCGAGTGTGATTGTCCCTATGATTTCGGACCCGTATGTAAACACGAAGTGGCAGCTTACTATCAACTAGTTGAGATGTTGAATCAAGTAACTGCCAATGACAAGGGATTAAACAAGACTCCAAAGCGAACAACGATTCAAGAGGTCTTAAGTAATCTTGCGAAAGAAGAATTAATAAATATTATTATAAATATCGCAAATCATGATGTTACGTTAGAAAACAGTCTCATGGTTAAATACTCTAATGGAGACAATAAACAGGAGCTTGAGACATGTCGGGAGTTAATTGATGCGATTGTGAGAAAGTATACTGCCAGAGAAGATTATATCAAGTATTCAGATACCTTTGCTTTTGTTAGAGAGCTGGATGATGTAGTAGAAAAGGCAAGAAATACGGAAGATGTACTACTGGCATTGGACATCGCATTTCTATTACTCGAGGAAGCAATTGCTGCGTTTGAATATGCGGATGATTCTGCGGGACATATTGGTTTTCTTGTCACAGAAACACTAGAATTAATAGCGGAAAAAGCCACTAATCGTAAAGAGATAGGACACCAGAAAGCACAGATATTTGAAAAACTATTAACTCAGACCGATAACAAGATTTTTAAAGGCTGGCTGGATTACAAGATTGATTTACTAAATATTTGTTTTGAATTTGCAGAAAATGAGACACTTAGAGAGCAGTTAAGAGACAAAATCGAATCCATGTATAATAAAAAATCAAGCGACTATGGGAATGAAAGTATGCTTCATCTATTGTTTCGGTTGATTGAGCAATATGGTACACAAAAAGAAGCGGAACAATTTATTCACAATCATCTTCAATTTCCATCCTTTAGAGAGAAGTTGCTGAATAAGTACTTTCAAGAGAAAAATTACTATAAAGTCATCGAATTAGCTAAAGAAGGTGAAAAGCAGGATCAACAATATCTAGGGTTAATATCCAAATGGAAAAAATTCCGATATGAAGCTTACAAAAACCTTCGATTAAAAGAAGAACAGCAAACATTAGCAAAGGAACTTTTGTTTGATGGGGATTTTGATTATTATCAAGATCTAAAAGAATTAGCCACAGGAAATTATGACGTATTCTATTCAAACATAAAACAAGAACTGAAAGCAGGGAAAGGCTGGAAAACCAGTCGTTTATTCCTTAAACTAATAGAGGAAGAAAATGATTTAGATGAAATGATGGATTTTGTCAGGGACAATCCCAGATATGTTGAAGATTATGCTGAAAAGTTAATCAAATTAAATAAATTATTTTGAAATGTAGTATCATTTCGGCTGTAATAAATATGAAGGGAAGGTTAAAAATGTATAAATTTATCAATAATTTAAATTTATACATTAACCACTATCACTTAAAACATTCCTTAATTGCAATGCGTACAGGTATTGAAAAAAACAAATTATCTCGTCTTCTTAATGGTATACAAGATATACTTTATGAAGATATGGAAGCGATATCTAAAGCTCTTGGTAAAGAAATTGATTATTTTTTGCAGGGAAACCTAAATTTTCTTGAAAAAGATTATAAAGATTCAACTTCGATCAGTTTTTATAGGGGATTTCCGGATGAAGATAAAAAAAGAATTAGCTAATCAAGTAGTGCTTATCATTTATCTACTATTGCATATACCTTTTTTATTTTCTATTACACTAGCTTCAGTATTATTTTTTCTCAAGAAAAATTTCTTAGCAAGTTGTATTTTGGGGATTTCGTCATTTATTTACTTAGTGCTGCATTATTTTGACTCACTAAATCCTATTAGTTTATTTCCTCTGTTTGGGGTGTTAATTTCTGTTGTTAGTTTGATTGAAAACCGGCGAAGTTAGTTATAAAATTATCACGTCAGCTATTGGAAAAATATAATCTATCGGATTGGAATTAGGTAAAGTATAGATGTGTTTGTGATACGAGTAAATTACTTTCTCTTTTAGGTGTTCTAAGGTTTTAGTCACGGTAAGATGCTGATTTCGGGCAACCAAAAGAAAAATCGGGTACTGCAAATAGGCAGAGGCACAGGCTTATAAGACGACTCCCCGGGAGGTATTCGCAGATAGCGTTTATTTTAAAAATAAATTTACATAAACAGATAACTAAGTTTACGTAAGGGAGGTAGAATAAACGAATGAATACGGCGATAATCGTTCATTATTTCACATTGGAAATTTGTACTATTTACACAAAAATAGTAATAGAGCCGTAAATATGTTAGAGGTGTTATGATGGATATTCAGTTTAGGGAAACAAAGCCTTTACGCTACGCAGTAGGGATGTTAGGTACTTCGATACCGATTAATATGTTCAAAACCTATGCTGCTATCTTTTATATAGATCAATTAGGTCTTAGCACTGCATCCTATTCTTTAGTTCTGCTTATTTACACTTTTGTAGATGCACTTGATAATCCTATATATGGCTATTTTTCAGATAGAACCCGTACAAAATGGGGACGCAGAAGGCCCTGGCTTGTCATTGGCACTCCATTCTTAATACTTTCCTTTTTTTCCTTTTATCATCCACCGATCTTCCAATCCGGAAATACATTATTTATCTATTTTCTATTAACCTACATATTGACAGGAACCTTAGATTCGCTAATCAATGCCAATTACGGCGCTCTTTTCCCGGATTTATTTAAACATGATGAAATTCGTGCTACGACAAATGCAATCAGACAAGCTTTTCAATTAGTAGCGATGATTTTGAGCATCGCACTTACGCCTATGGTTGCCAATATCATAGGATACTCAAACACTGCATTGGTATATGGCCTTTTAGGAGGAGCGGTTATCTTATATTCAACTTTAGGATGTCATGAAAATCCGCAACATTTAAAAACGGAAAAGCCGCAGTTATGGGACAGCCTTAAAACACTTTTTGCAAATAAAAAGTTTTGGATCGCAGGTTTTACGAATGCTTTTTATAGTGCAACGATGTCTCTCGTAATGGCCAGCATGCCTTTTTATGTGAAGTATTCCCTTAAAATCCCCGATAACCAGGCAACAATATTGTTTGCGACTGTTTTAATACTTGCAATAGGCTTTGTAGCGGTATGGGCAAAACTAATTAAGAAATTTACGATCGTACCAGTATGGAGAACGGCGTTAATCATATTAGCTCTCGCATTTATTCCGCTATATTTTGCAAATTCATTGATAACGGCAATTTTCGCCAGTGCTCTTGTAGGGATAGGTTTTTCAGGGGTCATATCGACCATGGATCTTATCGGTGCCCGGATTATCGATGAGGATTCCGACAAATCCGGTGTCCGGAGAGAAGCCATTTACTCCAGCGCGGCAGGATTTATGAACAGATTAAACGGCCTATTTGTAAGCCTTGGATTTTATCTTGTTTATGCTCTGTACGGTTTTGAAAGTGGGAATGTGCCAGGAGAATCTCCCGGGGATGCAGCAAAGTTTTTATTGATTGTATTTCCGGTATGCTTAATGATCATTAGCTGCTTTTTTTCCAGATTTTTAAGTTTTCCGAAGCAGGCAGCAACAAACGGTGATATTACTGATTAAAAATGAATGAGGCGAAATAATGGGAGAAAGATATCTTATTATTCATGCAGATGACTATGGCATGTGCAGGGAAACAAACGCATGTATAGAAGAGCTTTTTAAGAGGGAATGTATCACATCCGCTTCCGTTATGACGGTGGGAGATTTTGCCGGCGAGGCTATGAAGACATCATTAAATAACGGTTTTGATATTGGTGTACACGTAACATTAAATTCCGATTGGAAAAATCGCCCTTGGAACAGCACAGAAGCGGCTGACAAGGTACCCTCACTGGTAAATGACAGGGGATTTTTTTATGATGATCTCAATGATTTTTTCACTAATGCCCTTGAAGAGGAGGTAGAAATGGAGATAAGGGCTCAATATCATTTTTTCACTGACCGTAAAATTACTCCTACTCATATGGATAGTCACAGCGGTACTTTATATGGAATGAGGGGAAGGAGCTTTTTAAAAGAAGCTTTTATGGTATGCAAGGAATTTCAGTTACCGTTTCGATTTCCAAAGAAGAAAGATTTTCTTCATACGATGTTTCAAGGAGCTATTCCAAAAGAAATAAATGAAGCTCACAGTAAAGCTGTCACGTTAGCGGAAGACTTTGGGGTAGCTCTCATCGACAATATGATAACAAATCCTTTCTCTATGAAAGAAATAGCATGTTTCGATTCTTTAAAAAATTTCTATATAAACACGGTTAAAAATTTGAAAGAAGGTATAACTGAAGTTTTTCTCCACCCCTCCTATGATGCTTTACCATTTCGTAATGTTACCGCTGAATGGCAAAAGAGAGTATGGGAGTATGAGTTGCTTTTGGATGAAGATTTTAAAAAAGTATTGGATGATGAAAAGGTTAAACTTGTTTCTTGGGGAAAAGCACCTTTTTATAATGGCTGCTAAATTGCACTGCAAAAGTAATAAGTAAGCCAATTACTTAGCAAGTTACGAACAAGGTGGCCACTGCCGTTCGTCCAAAGTAATGTTGGCGTATATCAAAAATAGCCCTTCATAAAAAAATCGCTTGAGAGGTTGTAAAACTGAATATTCTGGAGACGAAAGGAAAGCATGAAGAAAACGATTGAAATAGAATTGTTTGTTGATAAAGAAAAAGAAGAACAGTATTTGGAATTACCTTTTGATGTTCCGGAAAATGTAGATAGAATTGATATTGTCTATGATTACCAACGATACGATGAAAATTATCAAGAGGACAGTAGGATAATAAAAGAGATTAATATCATTGATTTCGCCCTTGAAGCTGAAGATGGTCAGTTTTTAGGAGCCTCCGGTTCCAACAGAAGGTGTCTTTGGGTATCTGAATATGACTCCTCGGCCGGCTTTTTTCAAAAAAAGATCCATAAAGGAAAATGGAACATTATTGTCGGAGCATATAAAGTACATGAGCATGGTGTAAAGGTAAAATATGATATTACCTTTACCTTCAAAGAACGCAGATTATATAAAGGAGATTTACATATCCATACGCTGGGTTCCGACGGCAGTTTATCTCTCGATGAAGTGATTGAGACTGCGAACAAGATTGGATTGGATTATGTATGTATTACAGACCATAATAATTATGAACAAAATTTTTATTTGCCGGAGACGGATTGCATCACAGTCATTCCCGGAATGGAATGGACGCATTATAAGGGACATGCACTTATGCTGGGTGTAAAAAAGCCCTATGAAGGTTCCTTCCATACAAATGATAAAGAAAAAGTGAAAGCTTTGCTGAAGGAAGCAAGTGAAAACGGAGCGATCGTTTCTTTAAATCATCCTTTCGATGCGAACTGCCCGTGGAAGTGGGGCTTTGAAGATGTCTATTTTGATTGCGTTGAAATATGGAACGGGGTACCGAGGGTAAGTGAACTGGTGGCTATCAATTGGTGGCATCAACAGCTTTGCCAAGGCAAAAAAATTCCTGCAGTTGGAGGGAGCGATTTTCACAAAACAGGATTATTTTCTATGATAGGGAGTCCTGCAACTTGTGTTTATGCAAATTCCAGAGGGATTTCCGATATTAAAGAAGCGATTAGAAAAGGACATAGTTTTATCACGATTGCACCGGACGGACCGCAGGTTGATATAAGCTGCGGCAGCAGTTTTATGGGGGACACGGTAAGTTATGAGGAAAACAAGCAAATACATTTTTCATTTAAAAATCTGAGTTTTGCCGACAAAGTGAATATATTAACGGAAAATGGTGTGATGAAAACCATTGATGCAGCTGGGAAATCTGAAATGTCTATTTCTATCGCGATGGAAAAAGTTAAATTTTACAGAGCAGAGATTTATCGTACCTTTGCTGAAGGAGTTCCTCCAATGCCGGCGTTAGTTTCGAATCCGTTGTATATCTCGTATTAAGTCGAAATTGGTGACATGTCCGGTGAAAAAGCAACTTTGAAAGCAATATTTATTCACTGGAATAATTTTGCTTTTTCGCTGTCAGTAATTTAAGTGTTGCTGCAGCTTGAAAATTGTTTTGCTAAGATATGTCGAGATAAATAGGTATATTAGTACGCCCGGCTTTTACAATGAAAGGTGAAGGCCGGTTGAAAATTTATTCACGAAGGGGGGCATATTCGTACTTGATGAGTTTGATGCGGCAATCCATCCTGAATTGATCAAAGGTATCATCGCTTTGTTCAACGATCAATCAGTAAATAAAAACGGGGCTCAGCTAATTTTTACAACGCATAACCCAATTTACCTGAACAATAAGATATTCAGGAGAGATCAAATTAAATTTGTTGAAAAAGATAAGGACACCTTTGAAAGCACAATATATTCGCTGGCAGACTTTGGATCCATCGATGTCAGGAATGATCAGAACTACATGTTAAATTATTTTAAAGGGAAATACGGTACACTTCCGTATATAGATTTTTCCAAACTTTTTATTAAGGGAGCAAAGGGGGGAGAATGATGTATTACTTTTTGAGAACTGTTTTGCTGGATTGTGGAGAACTTTAAAAGCAAAAGAGAGTCGATATTTTTTTGGAAAGACTACCCTTGCGGTCCTTGGCAGAACCACCAGCCAAACCCGGCTAAAGTTTTAAAGGAGGGATGTCTTATGATAATAAAAGTCATAAAAGGATTTATTGGACTAAACTTTGCCGGGGGTTCTTCCAAAGAAAATATATATATATATGATATGTGTGGATATAAAGCATTTATTATAAGAATTCAAATCTGTCATTGCATTAAGTAGATTTTAGATGCTTCCCAAAATCTAGGGATTATAGCTTTTCACAATATTATTGTTTCAGGGTATTAGTATCATCTTTCTATCAAAACACATGTGAGACGGACGCATTTCTGGTAAAATGAACCCAATAAACTATTGTAAAAAAAGAATAGGAGTATTTATGAATCCTGCAATAAATTTTTTAAAAAAACCTGTTTTAGAAGGAAAAAAAGTGATTTTAAAACCTTTCGAAGAAAATGACTGGGAAAAAATGCTGCCTTTATTGGAAGAACCGGAAGTTAGGCGTTTAACCGGATCAGTTCGTAATGATGACGAAGCCAATGCGCCTATTACACGTGAAGAAAACAATAGAATTAGGCAATGGTACCAAAGCCGAAACCGGCAAACAGATCGCTTGGATTTGGCTATTATAGAAAAGGATAACGGAGAATTGGTCGGAGAGGTTGTTTTAAATGATTTTGAGGAGAGTACGCTCAATGTGAATTTCCGCATATTGATTGGGGCTTCCGGCCGCGGAAAGGGGCTTGGTTCAGAAGCTGCCGCATTATTTTTGCGTTACGGGTTTGAGGTGCTCGGATTGCACAAGATAGAGTTAGAAGTTTACAGTTTTAATCCCAGAGCTGAAAAAGTTTATAAAAAAAATGGATTTATACTTGAAGGGGTAAAACGTGAAAGTTTTAGATATAATGATGAGTACATTGATACAAAAATATATGGAATGTTAAAATCGGATTATGACAAACATTTTAAAAATTTTTACCAATGAAGCAATCGTGGAGGATCAGCTGATTTGTCCAGTTTTATTATCGACTTTACACAAGTTATATTAAAGATAGGACCATTTGGCATCAAAAAGCTATCATAAAAATCTTTATTTTTACGGGAAAGATACTTCTAACTAGTCTTATGTTATTATTTATTTAACAAAAAATGAAGGTGAAATGGAAATGGCAAAAATAATGATTCAAGGTACAGGTTCGTCTGTTGGGAAGAGTCTTATTGTAGCTGCGTTATGCAGGATTTTTAAACAGGATGGATATTCAGTATGTCCATATAAGTCGCAAAATATGTCGTTAAATTCGTACATTACCTTAGATGGAAAAGAAATGGGGAGAGCACAGGTGCTGCAGGCATATGCTGCCGGGTTGGAGCCGCAAGTATTTATGAATCCGATTCTATTAAAGCCGACATCTGATACGAAGTGCCAGGTCATTGTAAATGGCAAGGTATACGATAATCATACCGCAACGGAATATCATCATTTAAAAAAACTTTTTAAAGATATGCTGAAGGAACAATTTTTCGAGCTCGAAAAGAAATTTGACATTGTCGTGATGGAAGGGGCGGGAAGCCCTGCGGAAATAAATTTAAGAGATAATGACATTGTTAACATGGGGATGGCAGAGCTTGTTGATGCACCTGTCATCATTGTTGGAGATATCGATAAGGGCGGTGTTTTTGCTTCGCTTGCCGGAACGATGCTTTTATTGACAGAAGAAGAAAAAGCAAGAGTGAAAGGAACGATCATTAATAAATTTAGAGGAGATATTGCACTTTTGCAGCCGGGGATTGAGATGCTGGAAGAAATCATAGAGAGAACCAACTTCGGTGTTGTACCTTATTTTCATTTAATGCTGGAAGATGAAGACGGAGCGATGATGGAAATCAACAAGAAGGCGGCGGCACCGATTGATGTTGCTATTATCATGCTGCCGCATGTGTCAAACTTCACAGATGCCGACAGCTTAAAAAGTGAAGAGGATGTAAGCGTCAGGTTTATTGAATATAAAGAAGAGTTTGGCAATCCGGACTTGCTCATCATACCGGGGAGCAAAAATACGATCGGGGATTTGCTGGCGATACGAAAGGCAGGACTGGAAGAAGCAATTATAAATTACAGTAAAAAAGGATTCATTCTTGGTATTTGCGGCGGCTATCAAATGCTTGGCAAAGTAATCAAAGATCCTTTCAGGATGGAAAGTGAACTGGAAAGCATAAATGGAATCGGACTTTTCAATACTGAAACGATTATGGAAAATGAAAAGACGATGACAAGAGTGGAAGGAACGGTGAACCTTCCCGATTTTAAAGGAATTATTTACGGATATGAAATTCATATGGGAAAAACAATCGGAACGGATAACCATAACAGTTTTGTTACGATAAAGATAGAAAACGGCAGAAAAACTAGCAAACCTGATGGTATTTTTAACAGGAAGGAAACGATTTTCGGTACGTATATTCATGGAATATTAGATTCGACAGCATTTAGAGAGTATTTACTTAACAAAATCAGAACCCAAAAATCGCTGCCGCTAAGAAAATCTCCGGTATACGAAGGCTTTCGAGAAGAAGAATTAAACAAACTTGCCGGTATTGTCAGGGAATCTTTAGATATCGATAAACTTTATGAAATAATGGGTTTTAAAAACCGGTTTAACTATGGTGACCAATGAACGATTTAATATTCATCATCATAAGTACATAAACCTTGAATAATTCAGCCAATAATGTATAGTATAATATTCAAAAATATAGACAAAATGATAAGTATAATAT
>JAGKQJ010000152.1 GCA_017898095.1 Bacillaceae bacterium Marseille-Q3522
GCCAATGGGAAGCGCGGAAGGCACGATGAGTGTTTTTGCGAAACGGCTCAAAAATGGACGGAGTTGGGTGGAAAAAGGCGTGAGTGCCATGTTAACTGCTCTGGCAGCCTATCTGGATCATTTGGCCATAAAAACGATGTTCGGGGCGCGTAGAGAAATGGACAGAAGCGAAGGCGGAAAAGAAACCGGCGAAACGATATGTAAAAAAAGCGAAACAAGTCATAGGAGCAACAAGAAGAGGAAATGTCCCATACCTAAGCGGAAAGACCAAACTACCGGTCTATGAAGCCTTACATGGGCTGAAAGGTTTTTAAAAAAACGGTTATTTTGTACCATGGAGCGACCCTAAAACCATGAATACGCTTTCGTATTTGTGGGCAAAAAAAAATTGCCCACAAATACTTGACTCAATCCCGTAATTTGAAGACATTTGACATCTTTCGCTAAGAGGTGAATAATCAAGTTTATATCATAGTTTTTAAGGATGATGCGTAAGATGGAAAGTGGAACAAGATTTTACCGCGATACTTGGGCGGAAATTAATTTAGACTATATTGCAGAAAACGTAAGAAAGACAAAACAATTGGTAGGAAAAGATGTTGCAATAATGGCAGTTGTGAAAGCAAATGCTTACGGACACGGAGATGTCCAGGTCGCAAGAACAGCGCTGCAATCGGGGGCGACACATTTGGCAGTTGCTTTTTTAGACGAAGGCATTGCGCTGCGTAAAAAAGGTATTACGGCACCAATTTTAGTATTGGGAGCTACACGGCCTGAGGATGTCCGAGTTTCCGTTCAATTTCATTTGACACTGACTGTTTTTCAAGCAGATTGGCTCAGACAGGCGCAGGAAAAATTACAGCGTGAAGATAAATTATTCGTTCATATCAAAGTAGATACCGGAATGGGGAGAATTGGCATAAGGACTGAAGCGGAATTAATGGCACTGGAAAAAATCCTTATGGAAGATTCCCGCTTTGTTTTAGATGGTATCTTTACACATTTTGCCGTTGCCGATGAAATCAATACGGATTATTTTCAGGAACAAATTACCCGTTTCCGGACTTTTCTATCCATGTTGAAAAAACAGCCCAAATGGGTTCATTGCAGTAATTCCGCAGCAACATTGCGTTTTCCTGAAGCGCGCTATCATTTAATAAGATTAGGAATATCGATGTATGGTTTGACTCCTTCAACAGAAATAAGTGACAAACTGCCATTTCCATTAAAAGAAGCATTTTCTTTATATACAAAAATTGTTCATGTGAAAAAAATTCATAAGCATGAAAAAGTAAGCTATGGGGCAACGTATGAAGCGAAGGAAGATGAGGAATGGATCGGTACTTTACCGATTGGCTATGCTGATGGATGGATTCGCAAGCTGCAGGGAATAGAAGTGTTATGCTCAGGGAAAAGAGTTCCGGTGATCGGGAGGGTTTGCATGGATCAATGCATGGTGAAACTCCCGCATCCCGTCCCGATTGGAACAAGAATCACGCTTATCGGCAGAGATGGCGAAGAAGTTATCTCCATTAACGATATCGCGGAAAAACTGGAAACAATAAATTATGAGGTTGTCTGTATGATGTCGCAAAGGATTCCGCGGATCTATAAAGAAAAAGGACGAATCGTTGATATCGTAAACGGGCTGCAGTAAACCGGAATAAAAGCCGGACAAAGAAAAAAAATTGCAGTTTTTTTTAGAATTTTAGCCCTTCCCCTATTTAAGGATATTATTTTTCCAATCATGCATAAAAGAATATTTTTTTGGCGGATAATACAGAAGATTAGCGAATAGTATTTGCAACGCGCTTGAATAATGATAATATAGGGATGATAGATTTAAAAATGGTGTGTAGCGATGGCGGAGGTGTATGTTGTGTCTGAGACAACAGAAATAGTGATTAGTTTACCGCAACAATTGTTAACAGAATTAGACGGTTT
This sequence comes from Bacillaceae bacterium Marseille-Q3522, assembly GCA_017898095.1. GTDB lineage: Bacteria > Bacillota > Bacilli > Bacillales > Cytobacillaceae > JAGKQJ01. The sequence continues at coordinate 1,945 of JAGKQJ010000152.1, forward strand.
TGTTAAGCAAGAGAATTTGAATCGAAGCGAGTTCATTTATCAGGCAACGAGAAGTTATTTGCGTGATCGGAAAAAGAAGCATATTCGTGAATCCATGAGACGGGGTTATATGGAAATGGCAAAAATCAATTTAACGATTGCGTCTGAAGCTTTTCAAGCTGAGTATGAAGCAGGACATACGGTTGAACGTCTTGTAAGCGGAGGGTAATCTTTTGATTGTAAAACGTGGTGACGTTTATTTTGCAGACCTATCCCCAGTTGTTGGCTCAGAACAAGGCGGCGTCCGTCCGGTGCTTGTTATCCAAAACGATATCGGGAATCGGTTCAGTCCCACAGTAATTGTTGCAGCGATCACTGCTCAAATTCAAAAAGCAAAGCTGCCTACTCATGTTGAAATTGATGCTAAGCGTTACGGATTTGAACGGGATTCTGTTATCCTTTTAGAACAAATCCGGACGATTGATAAGCAGCGCTTAACCGATAAGATTACGCATCTTAATGACGAAATGATGGAAAAAGTGAATGAAGCATTGCAAATTAGTGTAGGTCTAATTGATTTTTAACGACGCCCCTTTCATGAAAAGGGCGTTTTTATTTTTCCTGTAAGAGGATGTTCAAAAAGTCACAACTATTATAAAATGAGGTGATCATCATGGACAAGTTGAGTTATAACTATATTTAAGAACATAAGAGCTTGCTTTTTAATGAGTGGTTGAAAAAACAACTGAAAATTCTGACGACTGTGTTCTGCGTATTGTTTCAAACCAAGTATTTAATAGTACAAGCCGTGAATTTATTGAGTTAATCAGCTCCAATTTTGGCGGGGCTGCAGAAGAATTTAATGTTAAATTATCTGATTTTGCCGAAAAGGTCGTCCATCTTGGCTAGCCGTTAACTTTGGTTACAAAGGGATTAAATGAAAAGCTACTATTTCATTTGATGCAGCAGGATGGATTAATTACGAAAGAAAATCATAAAAACTACTTACGGCATTAAATTTAGATAAAGGCTTGGAGAAATTACAACAGGAATTGGGGGAGTAACGGTATAGGGATCCATTCCTGTGTTCAAATAAACAATGAATGGGACATTGTTGCTGCACGTCATCTTGGAGTAATATGGCAAAAGAGCTTGGGTTTGGAACAGTCGACCAGGCAAGGATTACTACCGCAATTAGTGAATTAGCACGCAATTTATTTTTATATGCAGGCAAGGGCAGTATTTGTATCGGGAAGATCGAAAAATTTCATAGAATAGGATTGCAAATTATTGGAACAGAAGGTGGGAAACAATGAATCAGTCTATAGATTATATAGGAATGAAAATTCCGGCCAAACCAGAGTTTGTAAGTGTTGTCCGTTTAACTTTGTCTGGAATTGCAAGCAGAATGGAATTTGCCTATGAAGACATTGAAGACTTAAAAATAGCCGTCAGTGAGGCGTGCACAAATGCGGTTCAACATGCTTATAAACAAAATAAACGAGGGGAAGTAACAGTTGGTTTCCGATTATATGAAGATCGTTTAGAAGTAACGATTTCTGATAATGGAGAAAGTAAAAATATTCAAGATGTTCACCTTAAAAAAGTCCCCTATAATAAAAATGATTCTTTCGAAGCACTACGTGAAGGAGGTTTAGGTCTTTATTTAATGGAAACGTTAATGGATGAAGTAGTCATTCATCAAAATGAAGGTGTAACAGTCATTATGACAAAATACCTGGAAAGAGAGCAGGTGGAGAGGAATGCAAAAACAATCTCAACCTAATCACAATTCTGACAATGGCATAAACCAGTTAATAAAGGCCTATCAATTAACGCATGATGAAGAGGCACAAAATATCCTTGTTAAGAAATATTTACCATTAGTAGACTCGATTTCAAAAAAGTATTCAAAAGGCCACTCATACCATGAAGATATCGTTCAGGTTGGTGTTATCGGTTTACTAGGTGCGATTCGCAGATATGATGAGTCGGTAGGCAAAAGCTTCGAAGCATTTGCGATTCCGACAATTATCGGAGAAATGAAACGCTTTTTACGGGATAAAACATGGAGTGTTCACGTCCCAAGACGAATAAAAGAACTTGGGCCAAAAATTAAGACGGCAGCTGAAGAATTAACAGTGAAGCTGCAAAGATCACCTAAGGTTGCAGAAATCGCCGAGGAAATCATGGTTTCAGAAGAAGAAGTGCTGGAAGCAATGGAGATGGGAAAAAGCTACCATGCCTTATCTGTCGATCATCCAATCGAAGCAGATGCGGATGGCGGAACTGTCACATTATTAGATATTGTCGGTAAAGAAGAAGAAGGCTTTGAAAAAGTAAATCAAAAACTCGTCCTCGAAAAAGTGCTGCATGTTCTTTCTGAAAGAGAAAAGCAGATTATTCAATATACATATTTAGATAATATGACACAAAAGGATGTCGGGGAAAAGTTAGGGATTTCGCAAATGCACGTATCACGATTACAAAGAAACGCCATCAAAAAATTGAAGGAAGCAATCCAAATGGAAAATTCGGAGTGCACGTCATGAAGATAGTTATCGCAGATTAAGGGGCAGTAATACCCCCACCTCCAAAATAGAGGTAAAACCAATCATTTTAGGCGGGGGATAAACTGCCCCTAAAATGATTGGTGAAACAAGGTTTTTCTTAAGGCTTCAGCCTTTAGAAAAATCAGTCAGGCTCCGCGTGATAAGGAATATCTTAGAACTTCAGCTCTTAGATATTTCAACCAGGATCTGCGTGGTAAGGTTTTTCTTAGGGATTTAGCCCTTAGAAAAATCAATCAGGCTCCGCGTGACTAACCATCAGTGGGGGATGAAAGCCGACTAAAGGCTTAGGCGTCCTGTTGCAACGTCGGCACTAGTACGTCCTGTACGTCGAAAAACCCCTACTGATGGAAGTTTCACTTTATGTGGAACTTGATGAAAGGAAAGAGATAATTTGCTAAAATAAAAATCAGTCACATGACAAGGAATCTCACAGATCGGAGGATGGAATGATTGGAACAGCAATTGTATGAAAAAATTGCAAAAGAACAAGCATTATCCTATAAACAAATAAAAAATGTCATCGCTTTAGTAAATGAGGGCAATACGGTCCCGTTTATTGCCCGTTATCGAAAAGAACAAACCGGTTCGCTTGATGAGGTGCAAATCCGCAACGTAATAGAAAGATGGCAATACATACAAAATTTAAATCAGCGTAAAGAGGAAGTTCTCCGATTAATCGAAGAACAGGGAAAACTTACGGAAGAGTTGAAAGGGAAGATTATCAGGGCGGAAATATTACAGGAGGTAGAAGATCTTTATCGTCCTTATAAACAAAAACGAAGAACAAAAGCCACGATTGCGAAGGAAAAAGGGCTGGAGACATTTACGGATTGGATGCTTGAATTTCCTTTACACGGAAATTTGCAAGAAAAAGCAGCTGAATTTGTAAATGATATAGTGGCTACCGCTGCAGAAGCAATTGATGGAGCAAAAGATATTATTGCGGAGCGGGTTTCCGACGATGCGGACAGCAGAAAATGGATTCGCCGGGAAACTGCAAAAACCGGAACAATAGAATCAGTTGCAAAAGATGTGGAAAAAGACGAGAAGAAGGTTTACGAAATGTACTATGCCTATGAGGAGCCGGTGAATAAAATTGTACCTCACCGTATATTAGCGCTCAATCGTGGAGAAAAGGAAGAAATTTTAAAAGTACAAATAAAAGTGAATTCACAGTTCATGACAGGGTATTTGCAGCGAAAATGGATAAAAAACACCGCTTCTATTACTGCTGATACAGTGGCTGAAGCTGTAGAGGATGCTTATAAGCGTCTAATTCAGCCATCGATTGAAAGAGAAATTCGTAATGAATTAACGGAAAAAGCGGAAGAACAGGCAATACATATTTTTTCGGAAAACTTGCGTAACCTGCTTTTGCAGCCCCCACTAAAAGGGAAAGTCGTCTTAGGTGTTGATCCTGCTTATCGTACCGGTTGTAAATTGGCAGTCGTGGATGAGACCGGAAAAGTACTGCATATCGATGTAATCTATCCGCATCCCCCGGTAAATAAGGAAAAAGAAGCAAAGAGTAAGCTGCTTCACATCCTTAAGCAATACAAAATCGAAATGGTTGCAATCGGCAATGGCACAGCTTCGCGGGAAACGGAGCAATTTATTACCAACATTCTTAAGGAGCTTACGGATGAAATATTTTATTTGATTGTCAATGAAGCGGGGGCAAGTGTATATTCCGCTTCAGACTTAGCCCGTGAAGAATTTCCTGATTATCATGTAGAGGAAAGAAGTGCGGTGTCGATCGCAAGACGATTACAGGATCCGCTTGCAGAACTTGTAAAAATTGATCCAAAATCAGTTGGGGTTGGGCAATATCAGCATGATGTCTCGCAAAAAAGATTAACAGAATCACTGACATTCGTGGTCGAAACTGCTGTTAACCAGGTCGGTGTCAACGTAAATACAGCTTCGGCTTCACTTTTGCAATATGTTGCCGGACTATCGAAAACGGTAGCCAATAACATTGTGAAGCGGAGAGAAGAAGAGGGAAAATTTTTAAACCGGACGCAGTTAAAGACAATTCCCCGTTTAGGTGCAAGAACGTACGAACAGGCAATTGGCTTTTTACGAATCATAGACGGGAATGAACCGTTTGACCGAACAGCGATTCATCCTGAACATTATCAGGAGGTCCGAACGCTTTTGCAATCCTTTGGACTGGAATCGAATGATATTGGAACTGATGTACTTAAACAGTCGCTGGCAGAGATTCAAGTTTCACAGGCAGCAGAACAACTTGGAATAGGAGCAATTACATTGCAAGACATCATTGATGCTTTAATAAGACCGGAAAGAGACCCGAGAGATGAATTGCCGGCCCCATTATTACGGAAAGACGTACTGCAGTTAGATGATTTGCAAAAAGGAATGCAATTACAAGGAACTGTCCGTAATGTTGTTGATTTTGGCGCGTTTGTAGATATCGGCGTTAAGCAGGACGGGCTTGTTCATATTTCAAAGCTGAGCCGAAAATATGTGAAGCACCCGTTAGATATTGTTTCAGTAGGCGATGTTGTAACAGTTTGGGTAGATGATGTAGATAAAAATAAAGGCCGGGTTGCATTAACGATGCTGCAGCCGGAGAATGGACAGTAGTTGGGAAGCAAAAACTTGAAAAGACTCCGTTCTTTAAAATCCACCCTCACTTTGTTTAGGGTGGAATCTTTCTTTTTAAACAGTTAAGCCCGAAAGCGATCCTGATAAAAAAACCAACATTGATTTAACAATTTGATTTGATAACGGTTTTTTTCAAAAAAAGCTTTTTTCATTTGCATTTGGAACCAATTTGGCATCTGTATAACCTCCTGAGAAAAGGTATTAATACTGTATGCGCAGATAGTTTGTCAAGTTCACAGCTATTTTCCACGCTTCCTGCGGACATGTCTTTCTAATTGTCCCCAGGAAGCGAATATTCACTTTTTGAAAAAGCTCTCGATGAAGAAAAAATTAAGACAAGATTTTATATCAAAAATAAGGGGGCAGCATGATGAATAATGAAGATCTACAAAAGTTGGTTGAACGTATTTCAATCACTTTCTTTCATAAACCTTTTCTTCATAAAGCAGTTTTTAATCCACGATTACGGACAATCGGAGGAAGATATATGCTGATGTCCCACCATATTGAAATCAATAAAAAATATTACGAACAATTTGGCGAAAATGAAATAATCGATATTATTAAACACGAGTTGTGTCATTATCACCTTCACTTGGAAGGAAAGGGATATAAACACCGTGATGCTGATTTCCGCCGCTTAATGAGAGAAGTAGATGCACCTCGTTATTGTTCTTCTCTTGTTGAAAAAAAACCTTTAAAAACGTATCAATGCGTAAACTGCAGGCAAATGTATTATCGAAAAAGGGCAATTGATACAAAACGCTATGTTTGTGGTAAATGCAGAGGAAAATTAAAATTGATGAACGGATAGTTAAAAGAATGTCTTTTTTTGAAATCCAAAATGAAGGAACGATAAGGACAAACTAATGATGTTCAAGGAAAAAGTAAAAGTTGTGGATTTTACTTCAGAATGGGAAAGGTAATCTTTCTTCTTTTAAATTTAGAAAAAAATTTTTATCTTTTTTAAGAAAAGCAGAAATTCATTCAGCTGATGTATTAGCTCCATTTGCTTTTCTTGAAACCCTTTGTTCCCGTTTTTATTTAAATTTTCTCTTGACTTTTTGTTTCCACCTACATATAATAGACAGAGTCGATTACATTAAGTTGACATTTTCTGCGTGTGAAATCCTCATTCCGCAGTAGCTCAGTGGTAGAGCATTCGGCTGTTAACCGAACGGTCGTAGGTTCGAATCCTACCTGCGGAGCCTTTGAACAGTTTATTTGTTGTAAGTTCCGGCCCGTTGGTCAAGCGGTTAAGACACCGCCCTTTCACGGCGGTAACACGGGTTCGATTCCCGTACGGGTCATGATACTTTATTAATCCGGTTCCGTGGTGTAGCGGTTAACATGCCTGCCTGTCACGCAGGAGATCGCGGGTTCGATTCCCGTCGGAACCGCCATAGGTATTGTTGGGCTATAGCCAAGCGGTAAGGCAACGGATTCTGACTCCGTGATTCGCTGGTTCGAATCCAGCTAGCCTAGTTTATCCGAGCCATTAGCTCAGTCGGTAGAGCATTTGACTTTTAATCAAAGGGTCGGAGGTTCGAATCCTCCATGGCTCACCTTTTTTATTGTAATCATTATCGTTGTTGAATGCGGGTGTGGCGGAATTGGCAGACGCACCAGAATCAGGATCTGGCGCCGCGAGGCGTGGGGGTTCGAGTCCCTTCACCCGCACTGATTATTTGTTTTACTGTTTAAAAAAATTATAGAATTGCAACATGTTGGTCTCTTCGAATGATGCAAATTCTTTTTAGTTCCAGGCGTCATCGGCCGAGGGCATAAGCCAATTTGTCACGGAGGTTAAAGAACAACCTCCATGTCGGCTAACCTTTTCCTTATCGCTGATAGCCTTGCGTTTTTCTTATAATGCGGTCGTGGCGGAATGGCAGACGCGCTAGGTTGAGGGCCTAGTGGGTGAATAACCCGTGGAGGTTCAAGTCCTCTCGGCCGCACTAAAAAAAGTATTGACATACAAATAAAGATCTGTTACTATGTGAAAGTTGGCCTTAAAACATCCTGCAACCGTAGCTCTATTGTATAGAGTGGTGGCTATGGATCAGAAGGTTATGGTGCGCGTTTAAATAGTAACCTGTAAACCGGGAAGTAGCTCAGCTTGGTAGAGCACTTGGTTTGGGACCAAGGGGTCGCAGGTTCGAATCCTGTCTTCCCGATTTTAATTGATAATTTGCGGGTGTAGTTTACTGGTAAAACCTCAGCCTTCCAAGCTGATGTAGTGGGTTCGATTCCCATCACCCGCTCCAATATTGCTCCTTGAAAACTGAACAAACAAAAACGTCAACGTCAATTTTTTCGGAGAGAAAAGCAATTTTCTTTCTACTTAAATAAGGGTTCAAATCGTGATCATGGATTACTTTTTGAACTACTTATAAAACAAAGAGCAAGACAGACTCTTAACATTTATAATGGAGAGTTTGATCCTGGCTCAGGACGAACGCTGGCGGCGTGCCTAATACATGCAAGTCGAACGCATCTTTTCCGGAGCTTGCTCCGAAAAGATGAGTGGCGAACGGGTGAGTAACACGTG
>JAGKQJ010000153.1 GCA_017898095.1 Bacillaceae bacterium Marseille-Q3522
TATCAATGAAGTTGGTAAAGAGTCTACTAGTCAATTTTTTCACAAGCCGATATTCATATTTTCCATGTATTTCAAGTTTGAAGAAATGAAGCGTGAAGGTATCATCTTTGCTGCTCATCACGAGAAGGCCGAATTGAGGAACAGAAGGATGCAGAATGATTCCTTCAACATCGAGTTGTTCAAGTAATTTTTTACTCATTAGAACAAGATAATTTCCAATTTTCAAGTCCGATTCCTCCATTCGCTAATGTTTACTATCTATTTTACTATAACTATAAAGAAATATAGCTGTTAAGTAAAAATATTCGCAATATAGACAACAAAAAAACAAAAAACATCCTTTATGTTCAAATATTTCGTTTTTGAAATCAGAAAATACCTTCAGTTATTAAGCAAAAAGAAAATGCCCATTAAAAAATGGACATTTATGTAATCTGTACACTCACGCTTAAGAAAAAATTTCAGGCATCGTAATCCGTCTTAATTTTTCTAAATAATATTTATATTTAGGATCGCTTGTATCAGTTGTAAGCATCTGCTTTTCACAGTCTGTACAAATAAACGCCATGTAAAGATGGATTCCTTTTGCTTTTCTCACTTCACATATAATACATGTTTCCCCGGATTGCTTATTTGTTAATACTGCATGCAACTTCTCCACCTCCATGTTCCTATTCTGTCCATAAGGAAAGAACTGTATGCAATCTTTTGAAAATTCATTATCATATTTAATGATCTTCAGATAAAGTGAAACTTCCATCAGTGGGGGTTTTTCGACGTACAGGACGTACTAATGCCGACGAAGACATGAGGACGTTGCGCTCTTCGTCGGCCATAATCCCCCACTGATGGTTGAATTGTATGTCTAGCTACAATTGCCAAGAAACATTTTTCTTTCCGCTTTTTCATTTTTGATCCAGCTCCAGGCGCTATCGGCTCGAGGTCTTAAGCCAATCGTACATAAAGTCAAAAAGCGGACTTTATGTACGCTCGTCTTAAGCTTGTCGCCGATGAACAAGCGCCTTCCGCTTTTCTGATTGTCCAGCTCCGGGCGCTAAACCGTACGGCTGTTTCGACATTTGAATCGAAGGCAAACTGCGCCTTCGGTTCAAATGTCTCCAACATCCTATCGGTTTGACCAAGCGCCTTCCGCTTTTCTTTGTCTTTTGTTAAAATAGGTTGGATGTTATTTTTAAGAAGAGAGTGCTGGATATGGATCAAACTCAAACACCTTTATTTGACCAATTACAAGATCATCGTCAAAAAAGCACGATATCACTTCATGTTCCCGGTCATAAAAACGGTGCACTATTTGGCCATAACAATTTATTTCATGATCTATCACAAATAGATTTAACGGAACTTTCCGGATTGGATGATCTCCATTCTCCGGAAGGAGTGATCCGAAAAGCGCAGAAGCTATTGGCGGATGCTTATCGGGTAAAGCAAAGCTTTTTTCTCGTAAATGGCTCGACCGCAGGAAATATGGCGATGATTTTAGCTTCATTGAAGGAAAAAGATCAAATTTTCGTCCAACGTAATTGTCATAAATCGATTTTAAATGGGATTCGTTTAGCAAAAGGAAATCCTATCTTTTTACAGCCTGAATATAACAGGGAGTGGAAAATTGCCGGCGGTTTATCCGTAAAGACTGTTGAGAAAGCAATTGCACTTTATCCTAATGTGAAAGTGATGGTTTTAACATATCCTAACTATTACGGAATGATCTATAATATAGAAGACATCATTACCTTGGCGCATCAACATAATATAGCTGTTTTAGTAGACGAAGCACATGGCGCGCATTTTATCGGAAGCGGTCAATTTCCAAAATCAACTGTTTCTATGGGAGCAGATGCAGTTGTTCAGTCCGCACACAAAACGTTGCCGGCAATGACGATGGGTGCCTTTTTACATTGTAATGGTCCGAATATTTCCGCCGGGAAAATAGCTGATTATTTGGCAATACTGCAATCAAGTAGTCCATCCTATCCGATAATGGCTTCCCTGGACATAGCGCGTAGTTATATTGCAACCTATACAGAAGCGGATGCAAGTTATCTAATGGAACAAATCAAAGGCTTTAGAGAGTTGCTGGGAAAAATAAACGGCATTCGTCTTTTAAGTGATGATGCCTTTAATGGGGATCCATTAAAGGTGACGATTCAATCAAAATCGTCTCTTAGCGGTTATGAATTGCTTGCGTTGTTAGAAAAGCAAGGTATATTTGCAGAAATGGCGGATCCGTCCAACGTTTTATTCGTCCTCCCATTATTAAAAAAAGGACACAAATTCCCTTTTTATACAATTATTAAGAAAATGGAGGCAGCCTTAAAAAACATTAATGAAGTGCAAACAGCGGGTCAAAAAGACGAAGCACCGAGACAGGAGACGGAGCCGGTTGAGCCGGTTACATTGGCAATCCCAATTTATGAGCAGAGCCACTTGCAAAAGGGGCGAATCCCGTTGTCAAAAGCTGCGGGGAGGATTGCTGCTGAACAAGTGATTCCTTATCCGCCCGGGATTCCGTTGTTATTTCCGGGGGAAAGAATCAGTACTGCCCATATAGACAGTCTGCAATCTCTCCTAAATAAACAAGCAAAGCTGCAATGTCATCCTGAACTGTATAAAGGCTTTATAGAAGTTTTTCTAGCTTCGGAATCGGGAGAAAATATGTGAAAAGACAATGCTGAAAGCAACACATAGGAATCAGGATTCACTGCATAGCTTCATTTACAAAGCTTGCAAGTCAGGAACGGAGTTTAAATAAGAGGGATTTTTCCTCATTTGAGAAGTGTTTTACGGAGGTTTTTATATGGAAAGAGGAGTATTTATAACAGTAGAAGGCCCGGAGGGAGCGGGAAAAACAACGGTATTAAATATGCTTACAGAAAGCCTTCAGAACGAAGGCTACAAAGTACTGCAGACGAGAGAACCGGGAGGAATTGGAATCGCTGAAGAAATCAGAAATGTCATACTTGATCCGAAAAACACAGCGATGGATGGCCGGACGGAGGCACTTTTATATGCTGCCGCACGCCGCCAGCATCTCGTGGAAAAAGTGATACCTGCATTAGAAAAAAGCTATATTGTACTGTGTGACCGTTATATTGACAGCTCTCTTGCTTACCAGGGCTATGCAAGAGAAATCGGTTTAGAAGATGTTTATGCCATTAATCAATTTGCAATTGGACAAACGATGCCTAATTTAACCCTTTACTTTGATCTTGATCCGGTAATTGGACTAGAACGGATTAATAAACATTTAGGAAGGGAAAACAACCGTCTTGATCAGGAAAATCTCTCCTTCCACCAAAAAGTTCGAACCGGCTATTTGCAGCTCGCGAAGCAATTTCAAAAGCGCATCAAGAAAATTGATGCGGCTCGACCAATTGAAAAAGTCTATGAGGAAGCAAGCATGATTGTCCATCATCTTATTGAACAGATTAAAAAATCTTAACTAATACTCAATCGAATAATGAAGAGGATATTCAAAAAGTAACCAAATGATAAGCTGCGGACTAAAGGCGACCGCTTACTTATTCGTTAACTTTTTTAAACACGAACAATACGAAAAATTGATATAATAGAAATAAAGAAGAATGCGAAAAAATATAAAGGGGTTGGTCGAAAATGAAATTAATTTTAGCCGTTGTACAAGATCAGGACAGTGTCCGTCTCTCCAATGCACTCGTGGAACATAATTTTCGTGCGACAAAAATGGCAAGTACAGGCGGATTCTTAAAATCCGGCAATACAACCTTTTTAATTGGAACGGATGATATTCGCGTCGAAAAAGCTTTACAAATTATTAAAGAAAATTGCCGATCCAGAGACCAGCTTGTTGCACCTGTATCTCCGATGGGCGGCAATGCCGATTCGTACGTTCCGTATCCTGTTGAGGTCCAAGTTGGCGGGGCAACCGTGTTTGTTCTTCCTGTTGAACAGTTTCAACAATTTTAAGAGGAATTTCTATTAGAAGATGTCCAAGAAGGCACAAAATAGAGGCCGGAGGACAGAAGTCAGATTTTAAAGATACTCGGAGGTTGCAAAAGTTTTTTCCGACCTCCGACAGAAAAGCGGAAGCGGCTTGGTCAGCCGCGGCAAGCTTAAGACGAGCAACCATAAAGTACGCTTTTTGACTTTATGGTTGGTTGGCTTAAGACCTCGAGCGGCTAGCCGCCGGAGCTGGACAATCTTCTGTATTTGGGGGGAATCGTATGAAAATAAACCGAGATTATCGCGTTAAGGTTAATGCTGTCCGGACAGAGCAAAATCCGGCATCAGGCGACGGGTTAAAATTCCATGAAATTGTACAAAAACAAGAACAAAAGCTGCAATCTTCCCATTTAACGCAATTATTGAATGAAATTGAAAGCGCAGGAGAACGTCTTGCGCGCTCGCGAACTTTTAAAGATTTAGCGAAATTTAAAACACTAGTAAAACGCTTTATAAAAGAAACAGTTGATTATGGCATGGAATTAAAGCAATCACACAGCTGGGATCAATACGGTCAGGGAAGGTCGTTAAAAATAATCGAAACGATTGATAAAAAACTGGTGCAATTAACAGAAGACGTGACGAAAAAAGAAGGACAATCCATTGATATTCTTGGAAAAATCGGTGAAATAAAAGGACTCTTAATTAATTTATATACGTAAGTGGGTGATGATCTTGACAAACAAATGGGAGGACATGAAGCGAGTACAGCCGATCGCAATGAAAATGCTGGAAAATAGCATCAAAAAGAATAGATTAACTCATGCCTATTTGTTTGACGGGATGCGGGGAACCGGAAAGAAGGATGCCGGAAAGCTTATTGCAAAAAGCCTATTCTGTGAAGCACCGCTGGACGGCTGCCACCCTTGTGAAGCTTGTGTAAACTGCCGCCGTATTGAGAAAGGGATTCACCCCGATGTCCATCTTGTCGAGCCGGATGGGCTTTCCATCAAAAAACAGCAAATTCAAGCGTTGCAAGATGAATTTAAAAAAACCGGAGTAGAATCAAATAAAAAATTATATATGATTATTCATGCAGACAGAATGACAAGTAATGCGGCAAACAGTCTGTTAAAATTTTTAGAAGAACCTCATGCAGAAACAACTGCAATATTAATAACCGAACAATTACAAAAAATGCTGCCGACAATCATATCACGTTGCCAAACGATTCACTTTAAACCGTTACAAGCGAATCATTTTGTGGAGCAGCTCATTTCTCAAGGTGTGGATCGGAAAAAAGCACCATTAATTTCCCAACTTACCAATGATTTAGAAGAAGGTATTGCCTTAAGTCAAGATGATTGGTTTGCACAAGCACAAAAAATAGTGATAAAATTGTATGAAGTAATAAAGAAAAAACCTCTCGAGGCGCTGGTTGCACTCCAAGATGATTGGTTTAGTCATTTTAAAGAAAAAGATCAGATCAATCTTGGCTTAGATCTCTTCCTTCTCCTCTTTAAGGATATATTATATGTACAGCTTGGTAAAGAAGAACAGCTGGTCAATGGTCAAGTACGGAAACAATTGGCGACATTTGCACTGCAAACCTCAGGACGGCGTCTTACCGAACAAATGTCATCTATTCTGGAAGCAAAGAGAAGGCTACAAGCAAATATGAATCCGCAGCTGTTAATGGAACAGCTTGTGTTAAAATTGCAGGAGGGATCTTCATTTGTATGATGTGGTAGGAGTACGCTTTAAAAAAGCTGGTAAAATATATTATTTTGACCCTGATGATCTTTCTATAGAAAAAAATGCTGCTGTTATAGTGGAAACAGTGCGGGGAGTTGAGTATGGAAAAGTAGTGATTGCTCCTAAGAAAGTAGAAGAGCACGACGTGGTACTCCCATTGAAAAAAGTTTTAAGAATAGCAGATAAGAAGGATCAGCTCGTTGTCGAAGAAAACCGTGCAGCTGCAAAGGAAGCATTTGAAATTTGCGGCGAAAAAGTGGCGGCTCATCAATTGGAAATGAAGCTTGTTGACGTTGAATATACATTTGACCGCAATAAAGTTATTTTTTATTTCACTGCGGATGGCCGGATCGATTTCAGAGAACTTGTAAAAGACTTGGCCGCTATTTTTCGAACGAGAATTGAATTAAGGCAAATTGGTGTTCGCGACGAAGCAAAAATGCTTGGTGGAATTGGTCCCTGCGGACGAATGCTTTGTTGTTCAACTTTTTTAGGGGACTTTGATCCGGTTTCGATCAAAATGGCTAAAGATCAAAACTTATCATTAAATCCAACAAAAATATCAGGTATATGCGGCCGGCTTATGTGCTGTTTAAAATATGAGAATGACGAATACGAAACGGCCAAAGAACAGCTGCCGGATATAGGAGAATGGATTGATACTCCTTTGGGCACTGGGAAAGTAGTCGGCTTAAATATTTTAGAGCGAATCCTTCAAGTCGAAATAACAGAGCAAGATCGAATTGTCGAATATACGCTGGACGAGCTCTTAAAAGAAGGGGCAGCCTCTTTACAATCGACAGATTAATGGGGTGGAAGCGTGGATAAAAAAGAAATTTTTGACTCAGTAAGTAATATGGAAAAGCAAATTGGCCACTTGTATCAGCAACTTGGTGAGTTAAAACAGCATGTCGCAGAAATTTTAGAAGAAAACAATTCTTTAAAACTGGAAAATGAACATTTAAGACGCCGTCTTCAATTAACGACCGATCAAAAGCCAGCAATGAAACAAGATAAAAGTGAGCAAAAAGCCAATGAACTTTCAGCAAAATCCATTGAAGAAAAATTGATGGATATTGGCGAAGGGTACGATAATTTGGCACGGCTCTACCAGGAAGGGTTTCATATCTGTAATGTTCATTTCGGCAGTCCGCGCAAAGAAGGAGATTGCTTGTTTTGCCTGGCGTTTCTTAATAAAAAATAATAATGGCTTTCCGTCATTTCCGATGGCGGTAAGCCAATTTTTTTCACTGTTAAGGCAATCATAAAGTGAATCAACGTCCGGGTTCAGTGCCTATTGTCTTTCGATTATATACATAAGTTAGAATATCGTACGAAGAGAGGGGTGCGAATGGTTACATTAATAGGAGACGAACGCCTTGATGATTTATTAGCGGAAAAGCTGAAGATTATTCAGAGTCCGTCGGTATTTGCTTTTTCTCTTGATGCTGCACTTCTGGCGAAATTTGTTTATGTTCCGATTCAGAAAGGAAAGTTAGTTGATTTATGCAGCGGAAATGGAGTGATTCCGCTTTTTTTAAGCAGCCGGACGAAGGGCATGATCATTGGCGTGGAAATCCAGGAAAGGCTGGCGGATATGGCCGTCCGCAGCTTTATGTACAATGGGCTGGCAGATCGTTTGCAGATGATCTGTGCCGATTTAAAAGGGATTTCGCAAACGATCGGATCCGGTCAATACGATGTCGTGACATGTAATCCTCCTTATTTCGTAACCCCTTCAGAAGGGGATATCAATAAGAATGAACATCTTGCCATTGCCAGACATGAACTATATTGCACATTAGAAGATACGGTAAAAGAAGCAAGCCGCCTGTTAAAACAAGGGGGAAAAGCCGCGTTTGTCCATCGTCCCGGCCGGTTGCTGGATATCCTTACATTCATGCGAACTTACCAGTTAGAACCGAAACGGCTGCAATTTATTTATCCAAAGCCGGGCAGAGAAGCAAATACAATATTAGTGGAAGCAATAAAAGGCGGAAAAAAAGATTTAAAAATTCTACCTCCTCTTGTTGTTTATACAGAGAATGGCGAATATACAAAAGAGATTAGAGCGATATTATATGGAGAATGAACAACATTTTTTCTATGTTCTTTTATGCAAGGATGGAAGCTTATACGCCGGATATACGAACAACCTGGACCGCAGGATCAGGCTTCATAATGAAGGAAAAGGCGCAAAATACACAAGAGGACGCACGCCGTTGACGTTACTCTATGCGAAGCAATTTACGAGTAAAAGTGAAGCATTAAAAGCAGAGTATCACTTCAAACAATTGCCGCGTCAGAAAAAATTAGCATTGATAAGAAATGAAACAGGTGATAATAATGTGGCAGCAAAAAAGCTTTGAAAATGAAGCGCAGAAAGGGATTCTCTACCTGGTTCCTACCCCGATCGGCAATTTGGAAGATATGAGCTTTCGCGCGATTCGCATTATGAAAGAAGCAGACATAATTGCTGCAGAAGACACAAGAAATACGAAAAAACTCTGCAATTATTTTGAAATAGACACACCGATCACAAGCTATCATGAGCATAATAAAGAAGCAAGCGGTGCAAAGATTCTTTCTAAGTTAAAAGAGGGGGAAAAAATTGCTTTAGTGAGTGATGCCGGAATGCCGGTTATTTCCGATCCGGGCAGTGAATTAGTGGCCGCGGCAATCAAAGACAGGATAACAGTCGTTCCGCTTCCGGGTGCTAATGCCGCTTTGACAGCATTAATTGCTTCAGGGATTACAACACAACCGTTTTATTTTTATGGTTTTTTAAAGCGGCAAAAAAAAGAAAAACGCCATGAATTAGAGCAGCTGAAAAAAATAACCGCGACAATTATTCTCTATGAAGCGCCGCATCGTGTAAAAGAAACGCTGACGCTAATCGCAGAAGTTTTTGGAGAGCGGATGATGACGATTTGCCGGGAGCTGACAAAAAAATACGAAGAATTTATTCGCGGCACAACGTCAGAAATGCTTCACTGGGCAAATTCAGAAGAAATACGCGGAGAATTTTGTCTCATTATTGAAGGGACAAAAGAACAAATAGAGGAACCCCGTTGGTGGGAAAATCTCACTGCTTCCGAACATGTTTCCTACTATATTTCGACAAAAAAAGTAACAGATAAAGAAGCAATCAAATTAACGGCAACGGACCGGGGCATGAAAAAAAGAGATGTATATTCCGCATACCATATCGATAAAAAAGAATAATAAACTTATTTCAACAAGTTAATCTCCAGGAAATCAGCGAAAGATTTTACTCCATTTATCTTGAAAATAGTGCCTGTGAACATTTTCAGAGTTCTGCCGGTGCCGTCCTCGGCCTACTTGTCTGATTGGTACCCCGGCCGCGCATTGTATAGAGCAGGGTCTTCGCTTTTTAAATAGGAAAAGATAAAGAAGGATGGATCGTATCGGAAAATACAATCCATCCTTTCGTATAAAAGATGCTACTAGCTGCTTATTTTAACAATTCATTAGTTTCATCAATCTGGCTGCCGGGAAAGGCTGTTTATGGTTGCTTATTTGCTTTCTTGTAGAGAAGCATTAATTTCTTTTAATAAAATTTCTGCTCCTTCACGGCTTAAAATAATTTTGCCGCCAGCCAAAGATAAGTTATCATCTGAAACTTCACCAGTAACTTGGCAAGTCATATTAGGTTTGTACTTTTTCAAAATGATGCGCTCATCATCCACATAGATTTCAAGGGCATCTTTTTCTGCAATACCTAAAGTACGTCTTAATTCAATCGGAATAACCACGCGACCAAGCTCATCAACTTTACGAACAATACCTGTAGATTTCATTTACAAAATTCTCCTCTCAAAATTAGATTTCTCTTTCAAAAATCGTCAACTTTCGACAATTTTTTGATAATTCTATGATACCAGCCTTTCCCATAACCGTCAATTATTCATTTGTAAAAATGATAGAAATTTTTGGCTAACTAGATTATAGCAATC
>JAGKQJ010000154.1 GCA_017898095.1 Bacillaceae bacterium Marseille-Q3522
AAGTAAAGCAGTGCATAATACTAACGACAGTATTGGAATCGACTTAGGGGTCAAAAATTTTGCTATTTGTAGCAATGGAGACATATACAAAAATATAAATAAAACCACAAAAGTAAGAAGATTGGAAAAGAAATTAAAACGTGAATAACGCTCTTTATCACGTAAATATGAAAATTTAAAAAAGAGAGGTGAAAAACCTGCCACTAAGAAAAGAGCAAACCTAAACAAAAATATATTTAAAATACAAAAGTTACATGCCAGACTTAATAGAATCAGAAACGTATATCGTTTATATGTGGTAAACATGTTAGCGAAAACCAAGCCAGCATCTATCACAATAGAAAAATTAAATGTTGACGGTATGAGAAGAAATAAGCATTTGGCTAAATCTATATCTAATCAAGGTTTCTATTATTTTAAAGTAAAACTCATGAACGTATGTAAAAAATCAGGGATAGAATGAAGAGAAGTAATCACCTTTTATCCTTCCAGTAAGTTATGTTCATGTTGTGGTCATAAGAAAGTGGACTTGAAATTATCAGACCGAATTTATCAATGTGAAAAGTGTGGAACGGTAATAGATAGAGACTTGAATGCAGCTATTAATCTTAAATATGCTAATAATTATAAAGTTTTAACTTAATGGATAATATGTACGGTGGGCTACATCGGAATTTACGCCTGCGGAGAATTATATAAACGATAGTAGCGAGCAATCGGCGAGGTCGGATTCGCAGAAGCAGGAAAAGTCTAGCATAGATGAGTATTGAGTATATTTGTTTATGTTTTTAGTGGCAGAATGAAAATGAGTGAACAAACATTAACTTTACAGGAATGGCATAAGAAGCAGGCAATTACGAACTTTAATGCAACATGGGATTTAATGGAGAAAAAAGAAAGAACGGCTGAAGATAATCTTAAGATGATCCATACTTCTCATGCATCCAGGTTTCACTGGGGTGAAATCGGTACACCTGTCCATTTTGCCAGGGGTGAATGGCAAATTTCCAGAGTTTATTCTTTACTAAAAATGCAGGAGAGTGCTTTGTACCATGGAAACAACTGTCTGAAGTTATGCAAAGAAAATGACATAGGAGATTTCGACTTGGCTTTCGCCTACGAAGCTATTGCGCGGGCATACATGGTTAATGGCGAAAAAGAATTAATGAATAAATGTAGAAATCTGGCAGAAGAAGCCGGTGAAAACATTTCTAAAAAAGAGGATAAACAATATTTTTTCTCTGAATTAAAATCAATCATTTTATGAAACATAGCGGGAGCATATCTTTATGCTCCCTATTTCTGCAAATTTAATTAATTGCTGCAAATAACATTTGTGCAGCTTTCATTAAAAAATGCTTTTTGCCAAATTATAGATTTATCCAATATCTTTGCACGATTTCCCCGTTTTCAGCCACTTCATTTTCCATGAGGCCGCCATTATGTAAGATTGTTTTTGCAGAAGCAATATTATCTTTATCACAGGTAATAAGCACTCTTGTGATTCCAAGCTCTTTTGCAATTGGTAAAGCAAAAGAAAGCATTTTTGTGGCGAATCCTTTTTTCCGTTCGGATGGCCTGATTCCGTAACCGATATGGCCGCCGGTGTTTATTAATTTTTCGTTAAGTTCATGCCTGATATGAACCGCGCCATAAATTTTTTTCTGAGAATCTATGAGAAAATATAAGGAAGCCGGAACAAATCCCAGTGCATAAACTTTTTCGGTTTCTTGATCTTCCCAATCTCGCATCATCTCATTGTAGCTTTTTCCATGTCTTTTCGTCGCAGATGGAACAATTTTTTCTTTTGTCTGCTCCCATTCACTTATGTAATCTTCATATTGCTGTTCCAGTTCCTTTGTTGGTTTTACCAATGTAAATTCCATCTATATCCACTCCAAAATATATTCTTTTTGAAAAAAGTTCATGCATACCAATACTATACATAAAATAGCATGCAGCTCCACCTTATTTTCAAATTATCTTCTTTTACAGTGATCAGCATGTTGCAATTTTTTAAACTGTAAAAAAACGCAGTCAGAGACTACGTTATTTATTTTTTAGATATTCATTTTTCCATTGAAGCAAATCAATAGCCTTGCTAATATCTTCATCCGATTTACAAAAGTGGAAAGTGTTTGCCCATTGGCAAGCTGAGCCAATCCGGATTGAAAATTTCGCATTAACTTTTTATCCGGATTAGCTGAAGATCTTGGGAGGTAGCGCTTGTAGATGGATTCACCTCATTCGAAATAATAACTTTATGCTTCTCATAAGAAAAAGACATTTATTACGGTCTTCATCATTTTTTATTGTTAAAGTGATTATTTTATTAAACGAGATGCAAGAGCACCGTTCGCAACGGAGGCGGGCTATCTCACGAATGAATTCACGAGTGTGCGCCCGTTCTTATTGTTACCCGGTTACATTCAGCAAAATTTTACCTGTATGCTGGCGATTTTCCATCCATTTATGTGCTTCTCCGGCTTCTTTCAGCGGATACGTTTTTCCGATGGGAAATGTTAATTTTCCGTCTAGTATATACGCAAAAACTTGATCAGCAATTTCTTTCAGCATATACGGCCTTTGTTTCCGTGTTGTTCCCAGGCTGAATCCTAAGACAGAACGGCAGCTAGCATGAAGATCTTTTGTTTGAAAAGTGCCTGTTTCCCCGCTGGTATTCCCGAAATGAACCAACCTGCCGTAAGGAGCTAAACATTTTATGCTCTCCTCTGTTATTTTTCCTGAGATGGAATCAAGAATAACGTCAGCACCTGCACCTTTCGTTATCTGATTGACCTTTTCCGGAAATGAATCGTATAACAGGACATGATCTGCACCTGCTTTGAGAACGGCTGCAAATTTATTTTCGCTGCCGACTGTTCCGATAATTTTTCCGGCACCAAAAATCTTAGCGACCTGAATCGCCGATGTTCCTACACCTCCTGCTGCCGAATGAATTACTATCGTTTCCTCCATCTCTAATCTGGCTATATCCTTTATTAGTTTAAAAGATAAAAAAGATACGATCGGACATGCTGCGGCGGTATCGAGATCAATGCCATCAGGTAATGGAAAGGCAAGCTACTTATTTGCAGTAATATATTCTGCATATGAACCATTACTTGGAAAAACAATGACTCTTTGCCCAACTGCTAAATCTTTCACTTCTGCTCCAACCTGTTCGATAATCCCAACTGCATCCAAACCTAAAATAAACGGGAAATCTGCTTTTCTTTTACTGCCTCTGCGGTTTTTAATATCAGCATAGTTTACACTTGTTTTTTCAACCCTGATTAAAACCTCATCTGAAGTAACACGAGGCATTTCTACTTCTTTATATTCTAACACTTCCGGACCTCCAAAACGTTCCACTAAAATTGCTTTCATAAAATTGTCCTCCTTATTTTGCTTGTTGAATGATATAATAGATAAACTAATAGCTTTTTGCGATTTTTCATCATATTTGCAATATATTTTCTAAAAATAATAAAATCAATATTACAAATGTCTCTTCCCCTAAATAACTTCTACTTCGCTTTCCCACCATGAATTCCTGCCTGAATTTATATAATTGGGTTTATTTCAAAAAAATCTTTCAATTATCTGATAAAATCTCTTATTTTTATAGATTCATTACCTATTTTGAATAAAGAAAGACCGAAAAAATGAATTTGTCATTTTTTCGGTCCTGTTTTTCAGTTCTGATATGTTTTCAAACAGTTTCAACAGGTACTTACAGCTTGTTATAAATATGCCGTCTGCGGCGTTGATATAGATATACTGCAGCACCGATGAAGATTGTAAGCAGTCCGATTACCGTTAACGTATACACTCCTGTTGCCGTATCAGGCATTGCATGATCTTTATCCGGATTTTTGCCGTCATTCGGATTTTCCCCGTTGTTTTGGTTTGCGCCATTATCCGGTTGTTTCCCATCGTTCACATCGGTACCGTCATTCGGATTTGTATCGTTTCCGGAATTTGGTCCATCATTTGGATTTGTTCCGTTATCCGGGCCTGAGCCGTCGCCGGGATCTGTTCCGTCTGCCGGTTTTGTGGCAATAAAGGTTTGCATACTGCTACGTGTATATCCGCCATATTCATCAGATGCAACTGCGTACCATCCGTAAGAAGCATTTTCTGCAAGCCCGTTCCACTGTGTCTTGACCGTTTTGCCGCTTGCTGTAGTTTTTTTATCATCTATGGACCGGTTTGTGTATACATTTGCTTCAAAATAATCGGTCGCAATTAATTTTTCTTGCAATGTCATGTCAAAGCTAAATTCAAAATTATCTTGTTCCGGGGTGAAAAGGTAATTTCCTCCGGTGTGCGGTGAATAGGTGCGCACATATACTTTGTTATTTGTCATATCGAATCCCATAACACGAATATATCCTTGCCCGCCATTAAAAGATTGATAATCGACAAGAATTTGCACTACTTCCCTGTCTGTTTTTCCATCGTGATTGTCATCAATTGGGTCAATTCGGTTTGCTGCGCCGTGAATATGACCATTCATGACCATTTTGACATTTTTATTCGGTAAAACAACTTTATCATACAGATATTGCCCTTGCGTCGTTCTTGTGGCACCTTCATTCAAATAATCATGGAAGAATAAGATTCCTGTCCGGTTTGAATATTCCTGCAGCACTTGATTCATCCATTGCACTTCTTCTTCACCGATGCCCCATCCCATTGCCAGCATAATATACTGATTGCCATTTGATTCAATCAAATCATAATGGCCGCGGTTGTTTTTATACGAACCGCCGTACCAAGGATTGCGAATATATCTGGATTCACCAAAATATTGATAAAATGCGGAATGGTCAAAATTCTGCCCAACATCATGATTTCCTGTCATCAATCCGTAAGGAACGCGCTCATCATCGAGTATCTTCATCGCTGCCGAAGCATTTTCCCATTGATAAGGCTGATCGACGCTATTCACAATATCTCCTAAATGGAAAATATACTTTAAGTTGAGTGCGTCTCTGTTTTCCACAAACCAGTTGCTTGTCAAATTATAGATATCCGGATAAGATTCACTGTAAAACTGCGTATCCGGCATTACTCCAAACGTATAGTCAATAGTATCGATGCCTTCGAATAGCGGATGTTCTACTTTCTTTTGCATGGAAGCAACTTCATCCTGAACAATCACATTGACGGCAGAATCTTTTACATATGCTTCCGCGGTTACTTCACCTGTGAGTGACAAATCACTTTCCTCATAGATTTCACTCACTACCGACATCCATTTTTCCAGTTGATGGTTAAAAGCATACATCGTAACTTTCCGCCCCGGAAGTGATTTCCCGTTCCACTTTATTTCAATCTTGTCCGTCGGTTGAACCGTGTCTGCTACTTTTATATCAAAGCGGTGATATGGAAATTTATCGCCAGATTGCACTTCTGCATATTTTCCATCTCTTTCTGCAATGAGTGAAACAACATCGGCATTTACTATTTTTTCTTCCGGATGCTCGAACACATTCGGCGGTTCTGTTTCCGACGCATTTTCCGAAATCGTGACATTTTCACTGTTTGCATTATACTGATAACCTTCAAAAAATTGAACATCCATCCTGTCATCCGTTACATCTTCTGCAAATAAGGAAAGTTCAGCAGAAAGTTCACCGTTTTTTTCTTTCATTGTTTCCTTGAAATCTTTTAGAACCGGATGTTCGACAGCCGTTTGAAATGAAAAAGTCTTTGTTGCCGTATTATTTTGGCTGTCTGTGGCAGTAACCTTTAATTCGTGCTTACCAGGAAGTAATTCTGCTGAACTAGCAGAATACGGCAACTCAATTTCTTTTCCGTCCAGCCAAGCCTGTAAACTGGTAATCTCAGAATAAGCATCCTTTACAGCCGGGTTAATCTCAAAGGTTCCTTTATAAATTTTGTCATCAAGATTGCTCAAAATTTTCGGAGCACTGTTGTCAACAACAAAAGTGAGTTTCTTTTCGCCTGAATCCGAGTAAATCGTTAGTTCATGTTCTCCGTCTGCAAGTGTTTTTGTATCCAGTTCATATGCTTTCGTATTATATTGCGACTCAGGAATGTCAAAGACAAAGTCGGCATACATATCTCCTCTTGATCCGTCCCCGATGTAGTAAGTCGTTTCGTCTGCATAAGGTTTTGCTTCTTTATCTTTTGGAGTGATCGCCGATGGCTTATATTCTGTCCCGTCCTCAAATAGAAGGGAAACATTTTTCAGGTCAAAATCATCCCTGTTTTCCGGATAATCGTAATCCATAAAAGAAGATAGCGTACCGCTGCTGATACGGATTAGCGTTTGTTCCCCTTCCGGTGCAATATAGTTTCTCTTGATTGGCCGGGTCAGAATGTGTCTCGAACTGTCTTCATCCAATGCATGGACAACCTCATCATTGATAATAATCGCGTTTTTAAAATTGTAATTCATTTGATTGATATTCGCGACAAAGAACGGATCCATTTCTAAAACTTTTTTCAGTTGCGATTCTGCAATCAGGTTGCCGTCAATCGCTAATGTTAAAGAATCATAATGCTCTTTATCATCCGTAGCCTGGATGGAATAGCTGCCACTGATTACTTGTGACTCTTCAAGATTGGAGCGGAGTCCTTCGAATTTTTTGGATTGGATATCCACCCGGTACGTTTCCGTACGTTGGACATTTTTTCCGTCACTTGCTTCCAAATAATATTCCAACGTTTTTTTCCCTAACAAATCAGGCGCATACCAATGGAAAGGATAGATGGATGTATAAGACTCATATAGCTTTGATGTCTCTAACTTTTTGAATTCTTGTTCATCATCAAACCGGTAATAAGCGGCAACGCTGGAAACAAAATTGTTGTCTGTAATATCAGCTGTGATTTTGTAGTCCTCGCCCGGCAGTAACGTTGTTGCAGGTTGTTCATGCAGGATCACTGGGGGCGTTTCATCATCGGCAATGTACAACCGTTGAAAGTGAGTTGGAGCCACACCTGGTGTCGGTTTTGCCGTTGGCTGTGTATTATTTCCTGATAGAATTAATTCCAGTTTCAAACCGTTATTGGGAATCTGTCTGTACGTAAAAGCTTTTTCATAGATATTGGCCCCGTTGTCCGTTAAAAACCCTTCTGCAATCCCGCGGCCGGATTTTGTCGCAATGGCAATTCCACGGTTGGTGTTGGCAAGGCCTGTCCCTATGCGGACAATCGTTTTGTTTTCTACCAAGTTTGTATGCCAGTAATTATTAAAATCTTTCACCGTTTTATTGGTATTGGCCGGGTTGTTAATCCAAGCAACGAGCACTTGATTTGGTTCTATATACAATTGATCCACAGGAAAATGCCAGTACAAATCGTTCCATGGCCCTTGCCCGGTGCTAACATAGCGGTAACGAATTACATAATCATCCAGTAAAATTTGCCGATCCGTCGGGTTGTAAATTTCTACATATTCATATACGTCATGAATCGAACCAAAATTATTCGTATCCGGTACGATTTCCGAAACAAGCAATTCCTGCACTTCTGTTAGGATCGGAAATTCTTTATGGAGCTGTACCTTGTAAGTTTCTGTTTTTGTTACATTTTTCCCATCACTTGTCTCCACATAGTATTCCATTGACTCTTTCCCTGTTATATCACTGTCGGACAAATCAATCGCATACTTTGATAAAGTGTCTTCATAATTTTTTACTAGCAAATTCGAAAGAAAAGCTGTTTCATTGTCAAATTTATAAAACACTTTCGCGTAAGATACTAGGGTATCATCGGTAATTTCCGCGTCAATAGTGAGTGTGTCTCCAGAACGAAATTCAAAGCTTGATTGCTCGTGTTTTATGGAAGGAGCATTCGTGTCATTGTTTATTTGCACATCCTCAAAGTTTGTTGGCACAGAAGCGGGGGAGGCAGGACTGCTTGGCTGTGTTTGTCCTTCTTCTAAATTTAATGCAAGCTTCAAATCATGATTTTCCGTTTGAGAGTAGGTGAATCCTTTTTTATAGATCCCTTTCCCGCTATTGGTTAAAAAGGCTTCACATATCGCCCTGCCGGATTTTGTCGCAATGGCAATACCCCTGTTTGAATTGGACAGTCCGGTGCCCATTTTGACAATATTCTTATTTTCTTCAAAATCTGTTCCCCAATATTGGTTAAAATCAGAAACGCTTTTTTGGTTGTTTCCGCTGTTCCCCGGGTTGGCAATCCACACAATAAATGTATCGTGCGGTTCTATGTAAAGTTCCGTATCAGGAAAATTCCAATGTTTATCATTCCAAGGTCCGTTGCTGCCGCCAACATAGCGTAAGCGAACCACATAATCATTTAAATAGATTCTGCGGTCTGTCGGATTATATAACTTGATATATTCATATACATCATGTCCGGTATTAAAACTATCCGTTGCCGGAACAATTTCCGAAATCAGTAATTCTTGCAGCGGTTTTTCTTGACTTGCTTGACTATTAGGTAATGTTTCTTGTGCCTGCTCATTTTCTTGTGGATCCTGGTTGTTTGCACTTCCGTTATCAACGGCAAATGCCGGTTGTGTGATGATCGTTCCTGCAAGCAACAAAACTACCAAAAAAACAGAAAGAATTTTCGAGAAACAAGAGCGCTTTCTTTGCGAGCGAAAATACATTTAGCTTCACACCTCAATTGAAAATATTTTATTTACCAAATTTTACTCTACTCCTTCTTTGTAAAAGAGATTTTGAGTTTATGTAAATTAATCATTAAGGAGTTATATTGATGACAAAATCTGCATAAAAATGTATCTTCCGCAGCTTTTGAGGTGTAAGAATCCCCAATAACGTGATGCTATTTCTCCGCTTTTTATCAAACAAAGATCGGAGGTTTCTGTCGTTTCACCTCTGACGACACTGCCCGCCAGTAATGCACCCTGGCAGGCAGGAAAATATTTTTCAATAAATTGTTTAGCCGCTTTTAGTGGCTCCGGTCTGTTTATTTTTTGCATTGCTTCACACCTCAGCATGATTTTCTTCCATCTTATCATGTTTATGTCCCCATTTTTCTTGCTTATGTCCTCATTTTTCCGGCTTATGTCCTCATTTTCGGAGTTTTTATCCCCATCTTTTGATTTTATGTCCCCATAATTAAATTTTATGAGCCGAACCGCAAGAAAACTCAGTTAAAAGGATGTTTAAAAATACCAAAAAAGTGCATGGAGTGAAAATCCCATGCACTTTTTCATTATTTCTCGCTTTTTTCCCGTGCAAAAGTGTAATTTCCTTCGAAACGTACGAGCTGACAAGCAGACAGCCAATAGGTGACGGGGAAAAAATGATCAAGAAAATAGCGGTCATGCGATACAGCAATAATCGTTCCTTTAAAATGGCTTAACGCTTCTTCCATCACATCTTTTGAATCAATGTCTAAATGGTTCGTCGGTTCATCCAAGTGAAATAAAGACGTTATTCTGTGGGAATGTCAATCTTACCAACGTTCTGTCTTCCACGGCTCCTCGATACTAGCTTCACGCTTGTAACACAATAACCTTTTGTAGAGAAAATGTGGAAAGGAACTCAAAAACAAATCGTTTATACATAGGGATTATAATCGTATCGTTCAACCTCAAAAAGAACTTAAGTATATTTTGATTACAACATATAGTTGATAGAACGAAGAAAAGAACACAATATAATATGGTGTTGTACACTTTTTTAAT
>JAGKQJ010000155.1 GCA_017898095.1 Bacillaceae bacterium Marseille-Q3522
GTATACTATTAAGATAATTAACGACGAAATACATAATAAACAACTATTTCTTAGATGCGATGAAAAATTAGCTGTACCAGCAGATAAAATGATAACCACTGCTACTATGGATTTTCAAAAATATCGTGGAATAACAGTTGATCTTGGAGATATTGAAAATATAGTTAATAAAAAGGAAATTATAGTTCACTATGATCCTAAGTACCTAGATAAAGTTGTTATGATAATTAAACCAGATAGAGATCGAGAAAGACGAAATTTTTATCATATTGAGGTTGAAGAACTATGGAGTCCTAAGAAAGTTAGAGATAATTTTGTAATTACGAATTATGTGCATGCACAGTACTATCCAGATAAAAGAGCATTTAACCACATTGATTTTTCTGTAAATCAGTACTCAAAAGATATCTTTGAAGAAAAGTTTAGAGATGCTGTGACAGATACAGACATACCCATTGATAAATATGGTGATGAACATTATAAAATCTGGTGTGTTGAAAGCGATGCAATTGAAATAAGTACCTGGAGTAAGCTTGTTTGTGCCACACTTGATGAGCCTTTCAGGGATTTGTTTATAGAGATGTTCTCTATGAGTTTTGATTGATATGTTCCCGAGAACGGACATACTCAAATGACATTCATTCCATCCTCTCGAGCCACGTGGAGACGGTAGTACTACTTTCCCACAAAACTCCAGACAGTCATATCCGCGTCGAAGTGGAGTTTGGAGAGGGCGAAGGTAAAGTTCTGCTTGACGATATAGCGAAAAGTGCAGAAACCTACAAGCCGAAAGAGCGAGTGACCTACAAGATGATAAAGGAGTACATAGAAGAAAAATATGGCTTCAAAGTACATACTGCTTATATAGCAGAGGTAAAGAGAGATTTAGGCATGCAATATGATGCTCCTAATGCAGTAGAGGAATTGAAACAGCCGAGGAAGCATCCGACACCAGAGAAGGTGGGAGCAATTAAGGATGCACTGAAGTATTTTGAAGTAATATAGAGCATTAAGCGTATCATTAGAAATAGTGGTACGCTTTTGTTGAACATGATTGATAAAGACATTTCTATATATTTTTAGGAGGATGAGGGAATGAATCGTATTACAGAAATAACCAGACGTGATATTTTAGATTTGTTTCGGAATGGGTTAGAAATAGATGAGCTTTGGGAAATCAAAACAGTTATCTATCATTATTTTGGACGACTTGAAGAAATAGATTTTCTCAAAAGATTATATAATTTAGAAAAAATGCCAAGCAATGACTCAAGGTTTGCAAATGCTGAGCAAGATATTTGGCAGCATACAGTAAATAATGATGATTATCCATATTGTTGGGTATTTGAAGATGAACGATTTCAGCTAAAAAATGGTAGTGATAAACTATATCTAAAATTTTTGTGTGAAATATTTCATCCTGCTGTTAGATATGATAAGGGATACTGGAAAGAATTTTTAGCAGAAACCAATAAGTTATTGCAAAATGATGGGTATGAAATTTACCCTGCTGAAAAAGTATCTAACCGTGATGTTTATGGGTGGAGAGTATATCAGCAGGAGGAAAACACGTTGTTTATTCCATTTTCTCAAAGAAATGCAAAGGAAATAAAAGCAAAAAAGATAGTGCTGACTATAAAGCAAAAAGCCAGAAATCAGATTTATCAATTTTTAGAGCGATGTAATATCGTATATCAAGCAACTGACGAAACGGGATATAATTATAATACTACAGTAGCAGAGGATGTCTTTTATGATATAAGACTATTTTATGTACCAAGATGTTTTAACGACAAAAATCAATATGTTGAAACTGCGAATTTAGAAGAATTTATCCTTTCTAATTCGCCATTTTGTGTGCTGGATGCAATAGAATTTTTTGAAAAGCATAGTATGTCTGATAATTTTGAAGCTCAGATTAACGCCATATTAAAATTAAATGAGATACCGTTTCAACTCAGTAATGGAAAGTTAGAAAATATATTTGATACTCAGATAAATCAAAGCTCATTGGTATTTGTTCAGGAAGTAGGATTAAAAGAGTTATTGCAAGAGGCTTCAAAATATTATGATGAAAGCAACTTGCAGATTGCAGTAGAAAAACTTTGGGATGCGTTTGAAAGATTAAAGACATATTACTGTTCTTCAACCATAGATAAAAAGAAATCGGCAAGAAAAGTCGTAAAGCACATGGGGAATAACCAACAGCCATTTATAGAGCTGTTTGAAAAGGAGTTTCATGAACTTACGACACTTGGTAATAATTTTAGAATTAGACATCATGAGACAACAAAAATTGATATTCAGGATAAAAGACATTATGAATATTTCTATAAACGATGTTTGTCGTTAATATCTACAGCAATTCAATATTTAGATGTTGGAGTTATAATATAAAATAAGGAGAAGTCAATATGGTAGATTTTAAAAGAAAATTATCATCAGGAAAAGTCAATAGGAAAACTGAACCGCAGGAATTATATAAGGCATTAGATAGGAAAAGTTTAGCAGGCCCATTAAGACCAGCACAAGAATATATTCTTGATGAATGGTATCAACAACATCATGATGATAAAGATTTGATAATCAAACTGCATACTGGAGAAGGAAAGACGCTGATTGGATTGTTGATATTGCAATCTATGATTAATTCAAAAGAAGGACCATGTTTATATGTTTGTCCTAATATTTACTTGGTATCACAAGTGTGTGCTGAAGCGGAGAAATTTGGAATTCCTTATTGTACTATAGGTGCTGATAGACAAATTCCCAATGAATTTTTGTCTGGAGAAAAAATCTTGATAACACATGCGCATAAAATATTCAATGGTAAATCGGTATTTGGCATTGATAATAATTATGTTCGTATAGGAACAATTATTTTAGATGATTCTCATGCCTGTGTAGATGTAATAAAGGAAGCTTTTACAATTACTATCTCAAGAAATGCTAATGAAACATTATATCAAAAAATCGTTTCTTTATTTAATGATGATTTGATGGAACAAGGCGAAGGAAGTTTTTTGGATATACAAGCAGGTGATTATGAAACATTTATGCCTGTTCCATATTGGAGTTGGATGGATAAGCGGGTAGAAGTATTAAAAATCTTGTCCGAGTTTTCAAGTGATGATTCTATTCAATATGTATGGCAGCTTATGAGGGATAAGATTAAAGAATATTGTTGTTACATATCTGGTAATATAATTGAGATTTCTCCTTATAATCCTAATGTGGATACATTTGGCTCTTTTTCCAGAGCAAAGCATAGAATACTTATGTCTGCTACTACACAAGATGATGCTTTTTTTGTTAAAGGTCTTTCCTTTAGTACAGATGCGGTTAAACATCCTTTAGTAAATGCTAACCAGAAATGGTCTGGTGAGAAAATGATTATACTTCCATCACTTTTCAGTGACGAATGCGATAGAGATTTAGTGGTTACCAAATTTGCCAAAATGGAAAATAAAAAATTTGGCATGATAGCATTGGTTCCTAACACAAAAAGAGCAGAACATTATAAAAATTTGGGAGCTATATGTGCAGATAAAAATAGCATTTTTCCAGTTATTGAAACGTTAAAGAAAGGAGAATTTAGCCATATAGTTGTTATAAACAATCGTTATGATGGTATTGATTTGCCAGATGAAAGTTGCCGTGTATTGATTATTGATTCCATGCCGTTTTTTAACAGTCTTTCTGATAAATATGAAGAAAAATGTCGACCTAATAGTGAAATTATCAATAAACGAATAGCTCAAAAGATAGAACAGGGAATAGGAAGAGGTGTTCGAGGAGAAAAAGATTACTGTGCTATTTTGGTTATAGGTTCCGATATTGTAAAATTTATGCGTAGTATGACCACGAATAAATATTTTTCTATTCAAACTCAAAAACAAATAGATATTGGATTAGAAATCGCAAAAATGGCTCAAGATGAACAGAATTCCGAGGATTCTCCAATTAAGTCGGTTATTTCATTGATTAATCAAATGCTAAATCGTGATGAAGGATGGAAGGAATATTATACCGATGAAATGGATTCTATTGAAAATGTGAATGGAAATTCTTCTATATATGAGCAGCTTTTAGAAGAATCACGCATAGAAAAGCTTTATTGTGGTGAGGAGTATGAAAAGGCTTCTACAGCTATGCAGAAAATTATTGATAGCTTATCAAAAGATGAATTGGAGAGTGGCTGGTATTTACAACAACTCGCCAGATATACTTATCCGATTTATAAGGAAAAATCCATTCAATTGCAGAAGGCGGCTTTTAAATGCAATTCTCAGTTATTAAAGCCTAAAACAGGAATTGAATATACGCGAGTATCATATATACATGAAAACAGATTAAAACGTATACATGCGTTTTTAGGAAAATATGAAAATTATAGTGAACTTAACCTTGTAGTCGATGAGATATCAGATAATTTATCGTTTGGTATGGAGGCTGAAAAATTTGAATCTGCCCTTAAGTCAATTGGTGAGTTATTGGGATATATAAGTCAACGTCCTGATAAAGAGTTTAGAAAGGGACCTGATAATCTATGGTGTGGAACAAACAATCAATATAATTTTTTTGAATGTAAAAGTGAAGTTGAGGATACCCGTGGAGAAATTAGTAAACATGAAGCAGGACAGATGAATAATCATTGTGCATGGTTTGAAGAACAATACGGTATAGAAACAAATGTAAATCGCTTTTTGATTATTCCAACTAAAAATCTTTCCTATTATGCAGATTTTACGCATAATGTGAGAATAATACGTCGAGGAAAATTGAAACTTTTCAAAGACAGCATTAAGAAATTTATTAAAGAATTAAAGCCATACGAGCTGTCAGAGATTACTGATGCCACTTTACAGCGTATTATAGATGTACATAAGCTAAATCCGTCTAATTTAGTTGATACATATTCAGAAGAATATTATCATAAAACAAAGTAGCAACGTTGTAAAGGTAAGCAAAGTAATTATGGTTATTAATTACTGCCCAGGCAGCTATCAAAAGTAGGTAGGACTTCTCTTTCCTTTGATTTACCGTTTTCTTTTGAAGATGCGGAGCCTATCGAAAGGCTAACGGACAGTACCGGAAACACTTCAAAATGTATGGGGCAGGATATACTCAGAGTGGTTTCCATCTTCAGGATATGAGGCAGTTGAAGGTACTGGAATTTTGTGGGATGAGAGTCCAGACACTGGGAATCCGAAGTATAGAAGTGAAATCTGGATTCCAGTAAAGAAAAAAGACTAGTAATTACTTCGATTTCTCCTAAATAGAGTGCACTTTTCGTAAATGGAATGGTCGCTAGGCTTGACATGTTCCCGTCTACCAATAGTACCAAAAATGCCGTGGATATGTTTCCATCTACTGACAACTTGCAAGACATTCATTCTGTCCTCTCGAGCCACGTGGAGACAGTCGCACTTGGAGTTAAAATAATAGTCGAAACCCTTGAAAATGGCTTATTTCCGGCATTTTCGAGGGTTATTTTTATGATGGAAATCGAGATTGAGTTGAAATATTAGGTGTACTTTTAGATAATTTTGGCTTTGTGAGTGATGGAGTAGTAGTAAAATGAGGTGCAGTTTTGCGGATAGGGCTTAACTGTTTGGCAAAAGGGAGAACGTTTTAGCAAAAGTAGGGTTATAAAATATCAAAAGAATGAATGGTTATTTATTACAACTAGCGAGTAAATATATTTATAATGGACTCAATTCAAGTAAAAAAACAGGAATATTTAGACTAATTCTAGTATCATTAAACTAAGTAGAAGAACGATGAAAATCTTGCATATTTTATTTGGATATATTTGACACGATGGTGAATAATTATATCAAATGCCTGAAAAATCAAAACAACATATCGCATAGATTGAAGGTGGAATTTTTGTATACAGAAAAAAATTTAAAAGATGATTTATATAATATTTGCAGCACGTATTATGTGAAATTTAAATTACTTGCGGATTATGCTTATCATCGAATGGACCTTGATACGTTTTCCGAGGAACTCTCTGAACAAAAAAGTGAAGAAGAAATAGACGACATATTGCAAGAGTTGCATGAGGTTTTTCATAAAATTCAACAAAACGGTGGGAAGCTCGACCCTGATCCGTTAACTGAGGCCACTAGATTGAGAAAGGCTGGGAAATTGCGGGAAGCCTATGATTGTATATTGCCTTATATTCAAGCGCATCCGAAGGATGAAAATGCGGTGATTAGTTTTGGTTGGGTAATGTATAATATTTTGAAAGAAACGGAGAATAACATTGATTCGTATTGCCGGAACCTTGAACTTTTTAATCAGTATGCAACGATTAGTTTCACTTCTAGAAATGAATATATGAATACTTTAAAAAATGCTTTTTTATGGTCCATTCGAAGGGTCGCTTCGGTAAATGAATTAAACGCCAATAAAGTTTTTAAACCATTTATTCAGTTTTGTGGCGATGGCAAAGTGATTTTTAAGAAAAGAAGGATAATGGATAATCAAGTAGATTCAGCACGTCTATTAATGAATGATTTTTTAAAATTCCTAAGTACAACCAATTATTTAAAGCTGATTCAATTTATTGGTTTTGAATGGTTTGATAGATTTGATTATCAATTCTCAAGTTTTACAAACGAACAAGGTGAAATCATTAAAGTGAGACCATTGGCAGAGCGAGTGTTGAATTTGTATGCGAAAAGACTAATCAGTACTGACGGTGTTAATTCTACAGCTATTCAACATTTTCTAGCAATTTTGGAACGAGAATTATCTAAAAATCCTACATATGAATGGTTACCTTATTATAAAATTAAGCTACTCATTAAAAATAACAATCATGAAGGGGCGTTAGAGGATTTAACTACATTTGCGCTTCAGAAAAGTAAAGATTTTTGGGTATGGGATTTGTTAAGTGAAGTAGTCCCCGACGATAAAAAACTTGCCTGTTTTTGTAAAGGGTTATTATGTAAGTCGCAACCAGAGATGCTTGTGAGTTTACAAGAAAAAGCAATCCCACGGCTAGTAGCATTGGAACTATTTTCAAATGCAAAGTTTGAAGTAGATGCTTGTATCGCAAGCAGAACCAAAAAAGGTTGGCCCATTTCAGCTGAATTAATTAAATGGAAAAGTGAAGCGTGGTATTCAAAAGCGGAACCTATAGATAATCGAGATGGCTTAAGAGAGTATGCAAAGGAAGCGGAAAAATTAGTATACAAAATGCTTCCTGAAACGAGTGTTTTTGTCACATATATAAATGAAGGGAAAGGCGTTATTCACTTTGCTTTTTTTCATTCAGACAAAAGCATTAAAGGCGGTTATTTTTATATGGATTCCATTGAGGAAAGCATTGATTGGAAAACGGATCAGTCTTATAAGTTTAAAATGGTTGAAGATTCGAAGCGGGAAAATTTATTTCGAGTGTACGAGGTGTTAGTTGGCGACGAGAATTTTGTGGAAAACTTTATTCAATCAGGTAGCGGCTATATTGAAAAGGAAGATAGAAATCCTTTCGCTTTTGTGGATGATGCATTTATTTCGGTTAAACTAGTCGAGCAATGGAATCTCTCCAATGGGGAAAAAATTGAATATGAAAAGAAACGGAGCTTCAATAGAAAGAAAAATAGCTGGAGCTGGAGTGTTGTAGAAGTAAAATCGGTTATAAAAGATGATTGTTGGTGAAAGGAATGGGGTATCAGGAAAGATAGGAAGAAAGATCGTGCAGTAGTTTCGGAAAGCATGTATCCCGTCAGAGATCAAAGATGTGATATCGGAATATCCGGTATTCCGAATAATAGAAAAATCGATTAAGTGCAGAGGAAGTGACAGCATGTCCGCAAATGAACATTCAAAAGCGGTGAAATGGCTCGATGTCCCTTTAATTCGACAACGTCCGGAGCTGCCGACCGGATGCGAGGCGGTTGCCTTAACCATGGCGCTCCACTACTACGGAATAAATGTGGATAAGCAAACGATTGTGGATCAGATGCCTCGGGACAACACTCCTGTCACGAGAAACGAAGATGGATCCGTGAAAACATGGGGCGATCCTGAAGCAGGCTTCATCGGCGACCCTTATGGAAACGGCATCACGATTAATCCCAACCCACTCAAGAAGGTACTCAATCATTACCGCAGCGGTGGCATCGCCCTATACGGTGAAGAGTTCCGTGTTATAGAAAATTATGTGGTAAACGGCAAACCGGTCCTCGTCTGGTTCACTATTTCTCATGAAATGCCGACCCCAAGATTTTGGAAAACTCCGGAAGGAAAGATGATCAGCTCGCCAAGGCCGTTGCACTGTATTGTCGTCACTGGCGTCGCTGACGAATGCGTTTATTTCAACGACTGTGAATCTACTGAACAGAGCGGGAAAGATGTCAAGGTGGAGAAAGACAAATTTATCAAAATCTATGATGCGATGGGGCGCCGGGCGCTGGTTGTTCATTAAGGAGAGGAAAGGATTTTGTTTTGGAATATCCGAAGATTCACTTTATTTGAGCTTTTTTTCAGCATACCTGGAGTCAAAAAACGCAAGGAGATAGTTTGGCAAGATTAATTTGTATAATGGTATTAACAAAAATCACCTTAGGTAGTTACGTGTTAATTATTTACTGTACATGATAAAGTACCAGTCACCCGATTAGATTAAGTAATTTTTGATGAAATGATGATATCTCGTCGAATATTGAATGAAATCGTATCAATAAGACTTAATCGTATTGGTGACGGGTACCTTTTTTTAGTATGTCGGAGATGATTCACCTATTTGGAGCATTAATCCTAGCATTGCAAAGGTAGTATATGAGTTTATACAATTCAAAGTAAGCGGTAAGAAAATCGCTACGATGTCAGCCGATTTACTTGCATTAATTGAAATCTAATAATAATTTGTCTATGTTAATGATTGCTTTTATTTGTTGCAAAAAATCCAGTCCAATAATACCTTCTAAATCAAAACCATAATTCATTGCCCCAATGTCTATCGAAAAATCTCTTGTCTCTGCTTGTCCGATTTTTATTGAGTCAACCGTCTTAGAAAATACAAATTCTGAACCTCCAACTCCACTAATACGATAGATCATGTCATTTTCTTCAGCAATGATCCCTATTGATTCAGCTATATCTGTTGAAATAATTGTACTTCCTGAACCTGTGTCAACTAAAACACGCTTTAGCCATAATGATTGTCCTCTAAATGTTAATTCCATATCAGTAAGTAATAGACCATCTTCAATGATCAACCTTTTCACTATCGCCTCACACCTACCCATTTTTTCTCAATGATATTAGGGTTCTTACGATTAGTATGAAGAACATATAATTCACGAGAAGGATTAGCTCTATGAATTTCTTGATAAGCTTTCATTGCATCTATAGAATTAGAAAATTTCTTTAAAGGAGCAACTTCTTTTAAAATACGTTCGCTTTCATCATTTGTATAAGCTTGTATAGCTTCAATCAACACCCATTGTTTGGGGAATGCTTGGCGTACATCTTCCCATTTCATTTGAGTCATCACCTCCAAAGG
>JAGKQJ010000156.1 GCA_017898095.1 Bacillaceae bacterium Marseille-Q3522
ATTACTATCTTTAAAATATTTTTTCTTAACCGAAAAAGGTTCATTTGATAGTTCGGTGTTATAAGCAGAAAGTGTTAAGTTCCCTAATGTATGCAAATAAACAGAGTGTATGTATTCTGCATTTTCTCCTAATTCTTCGACCCATTTTTCATTCAGTGTTTGTGGCATAACGTGTTCAATTGTAGCCTTTGATAAGTCTGCTTTCTCTTTATGGGAATAAGAGTTTTCAATAGCTTTTAATATAAAAGCTCCTTTTTTACGGCGATCTCCTTGTCCATAAAAATGGTTTTCTTTTAAAAAAGACATAACTTCTGGATCCTTTGGATATCCACGATTTTGTAAATATCCAGTCAGTTCTAAAATTGAATCTTCAGCTTCATGTGTACTGATTTGGTTATACAAAGATGCAAATAATTTATTCAATGGTTTTGAATCTATGTTACAAACAAACCTTCTAATCAAGAAATTCTCAACAACCGTTAAAATTTTACAAAATTGTTCCTCGTCATACTTACCTTTTTTTAAATCTTGGTAAATGTATAATAAAAAGGGATAAGCAGTTTTTGCCTCAAAATCGTTAATTCTTTCTAATAGAATACGTATAGACTTATTCTCTTCTAGTTCTGGATAAAGTAACTTAGAATAATTTCTCGCAAAGTTTTCAAGTATTTGTAAAAATTCCATTACATCTTGGCTGTCTATTTTTTCTTTAAACTTAACGTATACATCATTTTTCTTTACATTTATATTAACACCTAATAGAAAGTGTCGTATAAATTCAGTTAAATTATCACCTAATTTTTTTTGAATGGGCAACCAATAGCGTAGGTAATAGTCTTCTTGATTAGCCGCAGGTATTCTCATAAATAAATAATTTCGAATTAAGTCAGCTTGAGTAAGAGGTTGTCCTTTAGCATTTAAACTTTCAAAAACAAGATAAGGATTATCGTCAGGTGATAACACTATACTCACAATGGATAGATATGATGTTACCGTAGCTTTTAGAAAAGATAATTTCATGGACCCTTCTTTAATTTCTTTAATATAGAATTGGTATGCCTTAACTATTAATGAATTCTCTATATCTTCTATTGTTTCTAAATTTATCAGTTTCTTAAAGTATTCTTTATCTACTTGAGTTGGAAGAAATTTATATTTTTCCTCTCCAGATTTATAACTGTTTATCAACAATGTATGGTGAATCTCGTCGGCTAAATTTTGTTCCCCTTGCTTTTTCGCAGAATCTCTTATTGCAGAAAGTAGTATAAACAATGTAGTCAATCTTTGCTGTCCATCAATAACCAAAAATTGTTGAACTCCGTGCGTATTTGTATTGATTGGGATGGATACAATGGATCCAATAAAGTGAGAAATACTTTGATTATCTTCCACTAAGTCTACTATATCTTCCCATAGCTGCTTCCACTGTTTTTCGCCCCAGCTATATGTACGTTGAAACATAGGTATAATGTATTGTTTTGTACCCTCTATAATTTCTTGAAGATTTGTTTCACTTGCTTTCATATACTCACACCCTTTAATCATTAATACAGTTTTTACACAAATTAAAACTTAGCATAGTTCACTTTAACTCCATCATCTAAAATCTATTATAATTTGCATATCTGCCATATGATTTAGTAGTTCATCGTATTCTTTCAGCTCATCTTTTTCTTTTCAAGGGATTTCAATTCGTTCTTAGAATTATTTATTTCTTCTGTAGATTCTTCCAATATTGTTAAATTGAACAATTTTCCTTATTTTACTTTCTTACGTATTTCTTGTTTTGAAAGGCCAAGTTTTTTAAGCTTTGCCACTTGTTTTAATTCAAATAGCAAATAAGAGGCACCATTCAAGCTTGAAGAATATTCTAATTCCATTGCTACACAACCTTTCACACAAGACTAAAGAACTACTCCATGTCCAAAATACGTCCTATTACAGCCAATCGCCTCTTCCCACATTGCTGTTGAATGATAGCAGTAAACCCATTATTTTTTATAAGCTTGTCCATGTTATTCTTATGAATGTTTTGAACCCCTTCAATTAGATCATGTTCTTCTATCTTCTCTTCCCAATAGGCATCTACTAAATTATTTAGAGCTGCAGCTAAATCACGCTGCGTCCGATAAAACAACTTTAGCTCCATAAAACTCACCTCAAACTCAACCTTTACTTAGTTCTTATTCTACTCTGACTTTATATTGATAACAATATGATTTTTTAAATACTTTTTAAAAACACCTAGTTCAAGTTTTTCAAGATTATGGTTAACTTGACGGTTACAGATAGCGTTCTTTTTATTATTTTCTCAATCTAAAAGTTGACTTTTTTAAAGGATTTTTTATTTTATGTGTCGAAAGTACTAGTATAAATTATCTATATGGAGGGCTATGGATTGAAAAAAATTGTGATAGCAGTGATAATCATTGCGTCGTTAATGTTGGTTGCTTGTACATCAAAAACAGAGGAGGTTGATGCATTAATTGAATCAGGAGATTATGCGGAGGCAGCAAAATTAATAAAGGAAAATCAGTTAAATAAGGAAGATGATAAGTATCAGACTATTATTGATACTTATGAATTGAGTAATGAGTTACGAGAACTACTGGATCAAAAAAAGTATGAGAAGGTAATAGAAAAATATATCGAACAACCCGTTCAAGATTCTGTAATGAAAAAAGAGATACATAGTGTTTTGAAGGATACCTTTGAAATTATGATTGAAAAAGATTATTTGCGACTAGCAAAAGAGAATTTTGATAAGTTAGATGATGAGACAAAAAAGTCTTTAAAAGATTCGCAGAAATTAATTAGTGATGCAGAAAATATACAAAAGGAGAAGGAAGAAGAGCAAAAAAAGGCAATGGAGGAGAAGAATAAACAGTTGGAGTCAGAACTACTTAAGTATATGCAAGAAGGCAAGTACAGTGAAGTAGCCGATTTATCATTTCGAAATGGCGATAATAGAATTAAAAACCTTTATAATCTTTCAAGCGCTTATGATTGGTTTTACTCTAATAAGGATGAATCCTATGCAGTTGGAATTGAATCTATTCCTGAAAGCTTACTAAAAGAAATTATTAATCCTTCTCCTGAAGTTCAAAAATTTATGGATGAATTATTAAAAATAATCAAAGAAAAACAGACGGCTTCATCTTCAAATTATGGTGTATATATAGGTATGACTAAGGAACAAGTACTCGCGTCCTCTTGGGGAGAGCCAGAAAAAATAAATAAAACCACTACAGCTTATGGTACAAGCGAGCAATGGGTCT
Source organism: Bacillaceae bacterium Marseille-Q3522 (assembly GCA_017898095.1). Lineage (GTDB taxonomy): Bacteria > Bacillota > Bacilli > Bacillales > Cytobacillaceae > JAGKQJ01. The sequence continues at coordinate 3,279 of JAGKQJ010000156.1, forward strand.
ATCCAGGTTTTCAATTTTTGTATTTTGAAAACGATATTTTAGTGTCCATTCAAAATAATGAATAAGTAAGCATTTTTTTGTTTCCTTTTCTGGGTTTTATGCTGTTGGGAACCAACTTACTAAAATTTTCTAAAGGAATTTCCCTCATTGTTTAGCAAATTTATGAATGTTGAACATGTATTTCGTTTGCCGTTGTTTTAAAATATTCATTAACAATTCTTTTTTCAATGCAATTGTTTATATTTTAAAGATCAACAACATCCCGCTAATGTGGATAACTTTCGTACAAAGAGTTATCCACTTTTTATTATTTCTATAAATTAAAAGAATATCAGGACAAGTCACTCGTAAATAAGTTTTTCCTTATTCAAAATATTGGAATTAATTAAAAGAAAGTATCAGATATCCTACGTCAATCATCCTTCAAAACCCGTATCGTAATAATCTCATTTATATCATCAATTTCTAATGCATTTGCAATTTTTTCGATGTGTTCAAGTTGTATTCGCTGTCTTTTCCCATTCGCCAGTTCACTTAGTGTTGCTCTGCGGACATCGGCTAACAAAGAAAGCTGGTTTAAACTCAAATCATATTTTTTTAATATTTCATTAATTTGAATTTCAACTTTTCTCAAGATCGCATCCTCTTTCCAAAAAGGGTTGACTGTACTAATAAGCGTACTATATAATGTAAATGAATGTTGTACGTATAAGCGTACAGATTTTATGTTTTTACAAATTAATTGAAGAATTAATACGTCACTACATTACTGCTTTTTCTTGATTCATGTATTTTCGTTAGGTGAGTTGTAATAGTCCTTAATCCTTTAAGGAGGTGATGGTGAATAATCAAAGAAAAACCCTTACATAGGAAGAGGTGGACTGTATTTAAATTAGGTAGAATGATTATCGATTAGTAATAAAGATCACCCAAAAGAATCAATAGCTCCAATTATGTGAAGTATTGAACAAATAGCACGAAGAAATTTTAAGAAAAAGTTATTTTTTACAATTTATTGAAATCGTTTAATTAGTAGTCATGTATCTGCTAATGAGCTGCAATAAAAAGATCAAAGATCTATCTAACAACTTATTATCAATCTTTACAAACCAAAGGAGCGACACCATGTCATAAGTCAATATAAACAAGCTGTAACTTCTTAATCCCAGGTATCCAATTGTTCCGGCTTTTAATACACAAATTTAGAGACTAAATCCTGAAAGAAGCCGTACAATCAAATATCATCGCCAAGGATAAATTGTAAATATTTTCTTTATTAGCAAAGCCGTTTTTGGACAACCAATTGGTGCTGCGGGAATTAGTAAAGAACCGGCGGTACAGTCGATGGTTGTGCGATGCCGAACCGATTACCTTCATCTCAGACGTGTCAATATGATGTTAAAACCTACTAAAAAGATTGGAGTGATTTTAATGAGATTCACAGAAAAGATTGCCGTGGTGACTGGCGGGGGCAGCGGAATTGGAACAGGAATTTGTCATGAGTTGGCAAAGGAAGGTGCGACTGTTTTTGTAACCGATATCAACGAAGAGCTGGCTATAGAAGTTGCTGAAGATATTAGTCTTAAAGGGGAGAAGGCGGTTCCGTTTAAACTTGATGTAACAAATTTTGAAGAAATATCAGCTTTAGGGGAGAAAATTAAAAGGGAGTATGGACTGATCGATTTTTGGGTCAATAATGCAGGGATATCAAAGATTACTCCTTTTTTTAACCATAATGAGGAACTCTGGGATTCAACACTAAATATTAATCTAAAAGGCCAGTTTCTCTGTTGCAAAGTTGCCATAGCGCAGATGCTTGAAAAAGGGAAGGGCAGTATTGTTAATATGTCATCACAATCCGGAAAGGTTGGTACGAGTAATTATCAAGCCTATTGTTCAAGTAAAGCCGGCGTGATCGGATTAACGCAATCGTTATCGACTGAATTTGCTTCAAAGGGGATCAGAGTAAATAGTGTTGCTCCGGGAGTTATTTATACGCCAATGTGGGAAAAGCAAAAAAAAGATTACGCCAAAAAAAGAAATTTAGACCCGGATGAAGTAATGAATTATTTTAAATCCAAAATCCCTGCCAGAAGGATTGGGACGGTGGAGGATGTTGCTAAAGCAGTCAGCTTTCTATTAAGCGATGATTCAGATTATGTTACTGGTCAAACCATCAATGTTAATGGCGGAGATATTATGTTTTAACAGCGTAATAGAGAATTCATAAGAATAACGGAAACGAGGGATCATCATGGATTATAAAATGAAAGTTCAAAAATTTGGCGGCTTTTTAGCAGGTATGGTAATTCCGAATATTGGGGCATTTATTGCTTGGGGGTTAATTACAGCATTATTTTTAGATACAGGTTGGCTGCCAAATAAAGAATTAGCAACCATGATCTCACCAATGCTGCAGTATCTGCTTCCTATATTAATCTCGTATACCGGCGGGAGAATGATATATGGTCAGCGCGGGGCTGTTGCAGGAGTCGTGGCAGCATGCGGAGCAATTTTTGGATCAGACATACCAATGTTTTTAGCGGCAATGATTTTAGGACCTTTAGGCGGTATCGCGATTAAACAAGTTGATAAATTATTAGAAGGAAAAATTAAATCCGGATTTGAAATGTTAGTAAATAATTTCTCCATTGGTATTTTAGGTATGCTGATGGCAGTTGTATCATTTTATTTAGTCGGGCCGGCAATTTCTGCCGGTACTAATGCAGCAACTGCAGGTATTAATGTCATTATTGACGCAAAACTTTTACCATTGTTAGCGTTCATTATCGAACCTGCAAAAGTGTTATTTTTAAATAATGCCATTGACCAAGGAATCTTTGTTCCTTTGGGTGCGGCACAAATTCTTGAACATGGCGGTAAGACCTTATTTTATATGTTAGTATCGAGTCCGGCGCCAGGTGCAGGTATTTTACTTGCCTATTCATTTTTTGGCAAAGGTAATAGTAAAAAATCAGCTCCATCAGCATGGATTATTCAATTTATCGGTGGCATTCATGAAGTATATTTTCCATACGTTTTAATGAAGCCTTTGATGTTTTTCGCTGTAATCGGCGGAGGCGTTGCGCAAATAATTGTATGGATTATGTTAAACGCAGGTTTAGCAGGTTATCCGCATCCTGGAAGTATTATTTCCTTCCTTATTATGCTGCCTAAAGGAGGCGCGATTCCGGTATTATTAGGAATTATAGCCGGTGTTGCAGGAAGTTTTCTTATTGCATCCTTCTTTTTGAAAATAGATAAATCTGCAGTTAATGATGAAGATGTATCGCTTGGAGATGACATTGGAAAAATGTTAGGGGTTTCAAAAGCGGTAGCAAATCAATCCAATTCAAAGATTATAGATGAAAATCACAAAGTTGCAGAGAAAGCCTGGAAAACAGAAAATATAGATTTGATTGTTTTTGCCTGTGATGCAGGAATAGGCTCCAGTGCCATGGGGAGTGGGATTGTAAGAAAAAAAGTAAAAGACGCCGGTTTAAATATCAAAGTGGAAAACTATGCGGTAGATAGTGTCCCAAAAGATGTTAAAGTGATAGTGACACATAAAAACCTATATCATCGCGCTGTTACCGCCGCTCCAAATGCAGTCGTTCGAACGGTTGACTCGTTCCTTAACGATCCACAGTATGATATTTTAATAGAAGATTTACTTAAAGGAGAAGTCCGTCAATGAAGATAGAAAAAAAATACGTCTATTTTGGGTTGGATAGTGTTTCAAAGGAAGACGCGATTAAGATGTCAGGTCAAAGACTTTTTGAAAACGGATTCATAAGAGAAGAATATATAGATTCTATGTTGGAAAAAGAAAAAACAGATATAACTTATATTGGAAATGGAATAGCTATTCCTCACGGATTAAATCAGGCTAAAAAATATGTTAATAAATCAGGTATTGTAATATTACATTTTCCAAAAGGTGTCCAATATGATGATAATATTGCATACATGATCATAGGTATTGCCGGTTCCGATGATGATCATCTAAACATACTACAAGATATAGCTGTTAAATTTTCCGATCAAAAGATCGTTGATAAATTAGTTGCTTCAGAGAGCAAAGATTCATTTGTAAAGTTATTGAATGAGACAAGTTATGAATAATGAAATTACATCATGTTTTTTTGTTGCTTTCTTGTTGTATAAAAATCAAACCAGTGCAGTGTTTCAAAAGTTCATTCCCATATTGTTAATAATTCATGGGCAGCGTGAAATCAGAAGGCAGCGACTGATCAACTATTTTGCAATGTGCTGGTCCGAAAAGGGGTACGAACTTCTGAAAGGGAATACTGGTGTCCATATAGAATTCTAAAGTATTTAAGTGTATATCAATAGAAATAAATAAAGTTTTTCCTATTCCGGAACCTTGGTATATAGATAATTGTATTTTTGCTGAGGTGTAAACGAGCACATTATTCCAAGTATCCTTTTTCAAATTAATTCAGATACATTCCCGGATTAATGTGCTTTTTTTATTTTTGTCCTTCAGAATGTGAAAATTTCTTTCATTTTTTTTCAACGAACAGTATCAAGAATAAACCTCCCACTAAGGATTTTTAGGAACAGAAAAATAATCTCTTTTCTCGATTTTGACATTATAAACTTCACACGGAATATATTCGACAAAATGTACCAAAAACTCTTGTAAATATTAGATTTTTTTGTTCAGCGGCCCCTCTTTGTTTGATTACGGCTAAAAGGACTTTTAAGTGAATATATATCCATGCTAACAATTGCATTAGAAGTATCAAAAATAGTTATATTTGGTTTATTGTTGCAGTAATATCTGGAAGTATATGTTTGTTCTCCGTTATTAAGAAAAACCTCAATGGAGGAGGTATCAACAAAAAATAATATTTGTAGTTTGTTTTCAAATAATAATTCTCGCTGTCGTATATCCCCTAAACGGTTTACAACAAACTTCTTTTTTGTATAATCATAAAATGCTGTGATTGATGTTACATCATCTGTTATAGATAAACCGAAAGTTCCACTCGATCTTTTGGAAATAGTCAAGTCTACTTCTAGATGAGGTTTAACACCGGGATAGTTGATAGATAAATAGTTGTTGGTTAAAGTGAAATTTTTCTTTGAAAATATATGATCTAATCGCATATCTGTGAAATTTTCAATAGGCTTCATGCAAAGTTTATTATTGTTAACATAGAGTTCACGAGGAATAGTCATTGCCCCATACCAACCATCTGATTGTTCCGGCATTTCAGAATGCCACATATTCATCCAGGCAATCAAAACCCGCTTTCCTGTTGAAGAGAGTGTTGTTTGTGGAGCGTAAAAATCATGGCCAAAATCAAGTTCAAAAAAATCACTATGTACATATTTCATCGTTTGATAATCCATCTGACCAAGAAAGTATCCTGTCTGAAATTCATTTACATACAAATCTCCTTGTGATGTAACTCCCTGTGGGGAAAATAGTAATACATCGGTATTATTAATCTTAAAAAAATCAGGACATTCCCACATGTAACCTAAAGCATCCTCAGGGCCTGCTAAAACTCCTACATAAGTCCACTCGTATAAATTAGTTGATTGATATAGAACACATTTTCCCTTCTTATCAATACTATCCGTACCTATAACCATAAAGAATACTTCATTAAACTTCCAAACCTTGGGATCTCTAAAATTGTTTCCACAGTCCTTAGGTGGATTTTTTATAATAGGATTTTTACTAATTTTGTGAAAATTTATCCCATCTTTACTAACCGCAATATTTTGATTTTCTTTGAAATCTTTCTTGTTTTTAGCATTTTCATTTAATCTATGGCCTGTATAAATTAAATATAGTTTGTTGTTGATTGAGATAGCACTACCAGAATAACATCCGTCCTTATCATAGTCTTGATCTGGGTATAGCGCAATTTTGAGATATTCCCAATGGAGAAGATCCCTACTTCTTGCATGACCCCAATGCATTTTACCCTTACTACTATCAAACGGATGATGTTGAAAAAAAAGATGATAATAACCGTCAAAAAAAATAAAACCATTTGGATCATTCATCCATCCTGATTCTGGCATAAAGTGATATCCTAAACGAAACCGAGTATTAAGCTTTTTAGCGTTTGAAACAACTATATCATTAGCATTTTGCTTATTTATCATGACTACTCTCCTTTTCAAATTCTTATAAAAATTATATACATAAAGAGTTTTTTTGTAAAATTTTTTTTAGAAAA
>JAGKQJ010000157.1 GCA_017898095.1 Bacillaceae bacterium Marseille-Q3522
TTAATAAATTGTAGAAATAAAAGAAGGGTTTTCAATGAATAAGAAGAAAATTTGTAAAATTACTTTACTTGTAGCGTTAAATGGCATCTTGGCTTTCTTCTTTATTTTTTTTCTAAAAATGCTCAGAAATGATTTTGTACTTGATACTTTCCTTTTTTGGATACATCATGATACCAAAAAATTCGCACTATACACCGTAATTTCTTTATTACTCTTTCTAACCACCGCAAAGCTCCAATGGAAAATCATGAAGTGGATGGAAGAAAAATCTCCTTGGACTTTCATAATAGGAAAATATTTGTTTATTTTCATCATTTCTGCCGGTGCCTCTTTTGTAATCAATTATTTATTTCAATATTTCCAACATCTGAAAGATCCGGCTGTGACAATGCAATGGGTGATCGATAATACGAGACTGTATTTGGCAGGTGTTTTGTACTTGTTATTCGTTTTCCTATTGACATTTGCTTTGATCGGGAATATTTATATCAGCTCTCTGCTAACAAGTTTCTTTTTAACCATAATCGGCTTTATTCATTATCAAAAATTGCATATTCGTGTAGAACCGCTATATCCCGCCGACTATTCTCAATTTGGACAGTTAAAAGAAGTCATCCCGATGATTTCGGAATATATTTCGCTTCTGCAAATCTTAGTTGCCATTGTTATTTTTCTTGTTTTGGGGCTGGCCGTTTATTTTTTGCCGAAAGTGAAAACAGCATTATGGATGAGAGCGCTGCTTCTGCTTTTTGCCATTACAATGGTCTATTCTTTTACTTATTATCCAAAAACATTTATGAAAGCCTTTGCGGAAAGGGCGAATGTGGAGATTGTAAAATGGAATCAACTTGAAAATTACAGCAGCAATGGGTTTTTGTTTGGATTTATATCCAATTTACAGAATGACAGCTTTGAAAAGCCGGAAGATTATACAAAAGAGAAAGTTCTTGAGACAGCGGAAAAATATCAGCATCATCCTGCAGCAGGGGAAAACGGTTCCGGACAAACACCGAATATCGTCTTTTTAATGAGTGAAACATTTTGGGATCCGACTAGATTGAACCTCCAATTTAGTGAAGATCCGTTGAAGCATTTTCGCGAATTGGCTTCGCGGAATTCTTCGGGTTATGTATTGTCACCGGTATTTGGCGGGGCAACGGCAAACGTTGAGTTTGAGGCATTAACAGGTTTTTCGACTGCTTTTTTAAAAGTCGGTTCGATTCCATTTCAGGATTTTGTGGCAAGAAAGGATTTTATTCCGACAATCGTCAGTGATTTAGAAAATAAAGGGTATCGCTCACTGGCGATCCATCCTTATCACGGTGTTTTTTATAAGCGGAATCATGTCTATCGGACATTTGGCATTGATAAATTTCTCGATATGGAGACGATGAAGCATCAAAAAAAGGCACCTGCGTCGGTCATTTCGGATGAATCACTTTCCTATGAAATTATCGATAATATTAAAATGGAAAAACATCCATTGTTTATACATGCTGTTTCGATGCAAAACCATATGCCTTATAATGAAGGGGCATATGAGGAAAACAAAATTAATATTACTGGTTTATCGGAAGATTCGACAAAACCGTTAGAGGTATATACAGAAGGGATTAGAAGATCCGATGAAGCATTGCAATTGCTTGCAGATCAGCTTGAACAACTGGATGAACCGACGGTTGTTGTGATGTGGGGGGATCATCTCCCGGTTTTAGGGGCGAACCTGGTTGTGTATAAAGAAGCAGGTTATGATGATCCGGACCCGGATATAAATAACAGAAAATACTCGGAAACCCCGCTATTAATCTATTCTAATTATGAATTAGAACATAAAAATCTCGAAACAATCAGCGCGTTTTACCTGGGCCCGATTGTTTATGAGTTAAGTGGTCTGGCGAAACCGCCTTATTATCATTTACTGGACGAACTGCGGGAGGAACTAGCCGTTATTAAAGCAGATTTAAAACTTGATAACGAGCAGCAGGTAATCAAGAAACTGTCAAAAAGGCAGCAGCAGCTCTTCGACGACTACAAATTGCTCGGCTACGACTTATTAATCGGAAAACAATATAGTTTGGATTTGTTATTTCCGGAGAATTAAGTACCGGCTTATTGAAAAAACATATGGCGGAGTAGACAAAATAATAGTAGATACTTCATCCCTGGTTAATGTTAACAAGGCATCCCGTAATTCTCATCCATAAAGGATTTCTTGAAGGGAATTTAGGATAGTTGTGTAATTAAGAAAGGGAAACTGGTTGAGGATGATTGCGAAGAATGAAAGAATAGAGATAATAAAGAGCAGTCATCACTGATTTGATAGTGATTTATGCCATCCGTTGTTTGATATCGTACTTGATAGCGTGTTGAACGATCTGGTAATGGGAAGCCAACATTTGATTTTACGCCGGTGAAGTAACCTAAAGAAGCAACAGGAGCGGCGATTTCAATATCCTCGCGATTTTTTAAGTTTTCCCATTCGGAGATGGAAATTCCGCCATTGCCAAACCCTAAGTAATTTTCAGGAACTATTCCTTTTTCCCGTTCGATATCTTGTTCCGCTCCTTGTGGTCTGACGAGCAGATCATAGCTGCCGCGAGCATAATAGCTGACATCTGTTTCTACTTTTGAAATTACAGTTTGTAAGGAAGATATCGCTAAAGGAGTGATCGTAAAAATAAGAAAAAAGGCTAAGATAAATAAAATAGCAGCACCTTTACGAAAACGAAGTTGTTTCCATATAAGCTGTCTCATGTGTCGACCTCCTTCAACCGATACGGTAACGAATTTATTATAAAAATTAGCCAACTATGTAAATGGAAAATAACCCTCAATAATGAAGACGATTTATAAATAAAAAAAGTTTCTATTTTTTAATAGAATAATAGAACTTTTCTAATTATAATACTTATATAATGGTAATAAACTTGGAGGTGATTTCATGAAAAAAACGCTTCAAATTTTAACTATTTTCGTTTTGGGAATGCTTGTTTTTGTCGGAAATACTACACTGGCTGATTCAAAAGAAAGCGCTTTTGCAAGACCGATCGTCGGAGAAGCAGCTGCAAATCCATTTCACGGGGTAGGTTCCATTGATAAAGAATTAGGAATTCAGGCCATTTATCTGAGAGACGGTATAAGCTATATAAGGAAGTTATCCAGTACTAGTGTTTCGGTAAGCGGAAGAACAACTGCTAATTTTGCCGTGAACACTGTTGCTGTAGATTTGTATTTGCAAAGGTGGGATTCCTCCAATGGAATTTGGAAAGATGTCTTCCATGTGGGAGAAATAAAGGCATACCAGACTTCATCTGTTTATGGAACAAAGAATGTCAATGTTTTAAGTAATAAATACTATCGTACCCGAGCGGTTCATTGGGTGCAAAATGGCGGAACAAAAGAGCAAAATGTCAGTTATTCCGGCTATGTCTATGTGTACTAAAAAAAGGAGGGATGCCCCCCTTTTTTTACATAGAATTGGCCATATTGATGATTTCTTCCCGCGTTAATGGGCCTTCTATCATATACATCATATCTTGTTCTGTCCAAACTAGCTTCGTAAACCCATTTCGGAACAAAATGAAACTTGCTTTCCGGCCATTCACTGTAACCTCTTCGATCCGCCCGTCTTCCATCACACTTCCGAAACCTATCTCATCCCCAGCAGTTATCCAAATGGTGAAACTGGAATGCGCTGCTTCGTAATTTAAATTAATCTCATTGCTTTTTTCATTGTTAGCCGTATAAACAGTAACATCCTTCAGGGCAAATTCAACCGGAACTTCTTTCGGAAACCGGATGGCGAAATTTGTCATCTTGCGAGCTTCTTCCAGGCTCATATCTTTTGAGGTTGTTTGCGTATCTCCAGTAATGGAATATTGATCCGGACCCTGTTCAGAACCAAGCTTAGGCGGGTCATACTCTTTCTCATTGTCCCTGCCGATTGTGACAAATAACCGCGAGACAGAAGATTGCGTGTTATGAAACATATCTGATACATAATTTAAAGCTGTCCCCTTATCAGGAATAAAAAGGATTGAGAAAGTAAGTATCAGAACTGCTGCAGTTATAAAATAGGCAATTTTCGTCTTGAAAAAGCTTTTTCTTGACTGTTTCTCTGACTCGTTTAATTGTTGTTCAATTTTTGCCCACGCTTCATCCGCAGAAAGCAGGGGTTTTGGGAAACGATCCATATCATCCTGCATAGCTTCCTTTATCAACTTGTCAAACTCATCATTCACATCTGCTCAGCTCCTTTAAATTCAGAAGTATTTTTCAGTAAGGATCTAAGCTGTTTTCGTGCCCTGTAATAACGGGATTTTACGGCACTTTCACTAATGTTCAACATTTTCGCAATTTCTTTCAATTTCAAATCATAATCATATTTTAAAATAAATACTTGTTGGTACTCGGGATTTAGGAGAGAAAGATATTTTTTCAGAAGTTTATGCTGATATTTTTCCTCCAATTTTTTTTCTACCGGCGAATTTACCTGTTGTATTACAGATAAGTGCTCTAATAAAGGATTTTCGACACTGATTACTTGATACCTGCTTTTTTTTCGTAAATAGTCGATTGATTTATTGGTTGCAATCGTGCCCAGCCAGGCAGCAATTTTTTTCCGATCCGTAATTTTATGCAAATTTTGAAAAGCTTTTATGAACGTTTCCTGAGCAATATCTTGAGAAATATGAGGATCTCTCGTTATATAGTAAGCAGTATGATATATTTTATCGTAAAATAGCTCAAATAAGATCGTCTTTGCTTCCTGCTCCTTTTTCAAAAGCTTTCCCCCCTTTTCTCTATTTTAACCGAATCAGGATGGGAAAAGATAGGGTAAGAATGTAAAAGATAATTTTTTGTAAAATGGAAAGAGCAATACCCCCAATAATAAAAAAGGGGGCATTTTGGCTTTAATATAAATGAAACTTGCAAAGCAAAATCACAATCGTTTTCAAAGATTACTATTTTTCTATCCTTTTCTTGTAAAAAAATGTTATTGGGCTTGTGAACCTTTTGCTAATAGTCACCATTAATATAATGGAGATTGGATACATAATGGACCATCCGGTAAATAAAAGCATAAAAGCGGTGGCAAGAAAAGAAATCACACAGATAGTCTGTTTTTTCTTTTCTTTTTTATAGAGAATAACACCGGAAGCGCAGCCGATCATATAGGTCAGCAAAAAGCTCGCATTCGCCATCTTAATAAAAGTCGTCAACGAAAATATATCCAAGGCGAATAAAGAGATTACGATGATAAAAGTGAATGTTAAGAATGCCAGTCCGCCAAGCGGAGTGTTATATTTTTCAGAAGTATAACGGAACCATGCGGGGGCATTTCCGTCTTTTGATAATGCACCTGCAAGTCTTGAAGCTGCCCCGATATAGGTAATTGTAGTTGCCAGACAGATGAGCAAGCTGGAGATACCGATGAGACCTGCTCCGATGGGGCCAAATGCCTGTCCTGTAACAATCGCTAAAGCTGCTTGAGAGTCTTGTTGATAACTATTTGTACCAACGACTGCAATTGCGGTAATAAAATAAGTAAGGCCAATCAGAACTGCTGATATAAGGGTTGCCCGCATCACATCTTTTTCAGGATGAACGAATTCCTCCGACAGGTGGGAGACAGCTTCCCAGCCGACAAAGCACCAAAAAAGAATCGTAAATGCTTCCATTATACTGAATGTCCCATGTGGAATAAATGGAGTAAAATGTTCTGTATTCATGTTTGGAACAGCCCCTAAAAAAGCCAGCAGAAGGATGCCGAGTATCCCGGAGACAATGGCGACCTGAACTTTTCCAACAAGACTCATGCCAACATAATTAAGAATAATTGCCAAAAGCAATATGATACATGCTAAAAATGTTCTGATATCCTCCGAAAGACCGAAAGCTGCACTTACATAACCGGCTCCGGTTAATGCAGCGACGGGTGCGCCGATTGGCACCGACATCAGAAATAACCAACCTGTCAGGGAACCTGGTAATTTGCCAAATGCTTTTTTTGTAAAATAGGAAACCCCTCCGGCATTCGAATAATCGCGGGACAAGTAGGCCATGCACATCGATAAGGGAATTGCTAAAATCATAAGGAAACCCCAATTGATCAGGGATGCTGGTCCTGCAATTTCCGCTGCAAGTCCCGGTACAATCAGAATGCCTGACCCAAGCACGGCACCAATATATAGAGCAATCGCCTGAGGCAGGCGGATCGTTGTTTTTACACGATTTTTCATTGTGTGTTTTCCTCCAAGTGTTTTAAAATTTTTCATTTTCCTGTATCATATAAAACAAAAAATAATCAGTAAAGATGATTATTCTGATTGAAATCATCAGTAAAACCGATAGGAGGGAGAAACTTGGAATACAAACAATTGACTACTTTTCAAAAGGCAGCCGAATTATTAAATTTCACACATACTGCCGAACAATTAAATTTTGCGCAATCGAGTGTGACGGCACATATTAAAGCATTGGAAGACGAATTGGGTGTGCAATTATTTGACCGTTTAGGGAAAAGCCTGGCATTGACCGATGCAGGACGGAAATTGCTGTTCTATGCAAATCAGATATTATCGTTAACAGCGGAAGCAAAAAAAGCGGTAGCGGTGGAGAAAGAACCTTCGGGAACGCTTGTCATCGGTGCGACCGAAAGCTTATGTACGTACCGATTACCGAAAATATTAGCAACGTTCCGGCAGCAATATCCGAAAGTTCACTTTCATTTTTCTCCGGGCATTTCAGACAAAGATATTCTGCAACAGCTTGAAAAAGGAAATCTGGATGCCGCCATTTTAATGGACGCTGATTTGGTTCCAGACGTATTTTTGGTCGAAAAATTAAAAAAAGAAGCCATTCTTGTCGTGGCTTCACCAAGTCATCCGCTAACAACAAAACAGTCCGTCTCACCAGAAGATTTATTTAGGGAATCACTGCTTTTGACAGAAAAAAATTGCAGCTACCGGCGCCGGTTTGATCATGATTTTTTTCGATATGGTTTGAGTCCGGAACACATTTTTGAATTTGCCGGTGTGGAAGCGATGAAACAATGTGTCATCGCCGGTCTGGGTATTGCCGTGTTACCGGAAATGACGGTTAAAAAAGAAGTGGAGGAAGGAACGATTAAAGTATTGCCGTGGCAGGAAAGTCAATTGTATGTTCATGCCCATCTTGTCCGCCACAAGGATAAATGGCTGTCACCGGCACTTGCCGCATTTATGGAACTGACCCGGGAGTTTTTAAAAGAAAAGAAAGCGGACAATGTCCATTGAAGGTGAATACGATGGTCGTAATTTATCGCAGATTAAGGGGCAGTAATATCCCCGCCTTAAAATTGGAGGTGAAACCAATCAAGTTAGTCGGGGGATAAACTGCCCCTAAAAGCCCGATTGGTTCAACTAACCATCAGTGGGGGATGAGGGAAAACCCCCACTGATGGAAGTTTCACTTTATTAAGATGGTTTCGTTTTCATAATAGGTATAGTAAAAAGAACGCTTGACCGTTCCCCTGGAGGATAGCTTATATTGTACAAAAAGGGAGGTTCGTGTGTAATGCAAATTAATGAAGTTATGAAATTAACCGGTCTTACACGGAAAGCTATTCATTATTATGATCAAATTGGCTTAGTGGAACCGGCAATTGCCAGTAACGGTTACCGCAATTATTCGGAATTGGATGTAAAAAGATTGCAGAAAATTGCAACGCTGCGGCAACTTGATTTACCGTTGGAGAAAATTAAAGAAATAGTGGAAAACCCGAAAATGGAATTAACGATTTTACAGCTGCACCGTCATTTTTTAATAGAAAAAGAAAAAAGGTTCTTGGAAAAGCGTAAATGGCTGGAGCACGCGATAGAAAGTGTGGAAAAGGGGGAGAAATATCACATCGGGAAGATCGATGAATCTTTTTATGAAAAACTTGAAAAAGCATTCCCCGGTTTTTTCGGAAAATATCTAAAAATGCATTTTGCAGCTTTTGGGGATATTGAAATAAATAATGCGGAAAAACGAGCTGCTTATGAGGAGATTGTTTCCTATTTAGATGAAACAGAGATAGAACTACCGTCATTTACTGAAGAACTCCCCGATCCGGATGAAAAATTAGCAGAAGCAGTACAAGCCTCGTATCAAAAATTATTCAATATGACAGATAAAGAGAAACTTCAGCATATAAGCAAATTAAAACAGCAGCAAGAAGAATCACTGCAGCGACTGCAACAAACGGATCCGCATGTCGTAGAAGCGTATCATTCTGCCAAAAACAAATGGGGAAAGCTGCTTTCGGAAAAGGGCTATTACGAGAAAGTAGTAAAAAACCTGCGTATTCTTTCACCTGTATTTGGTCAATATGCAACAGAATTAGAGCGAATTCAGCGACTTTGGGAACAACAGCGGAATAAATAATTTTGACGGTCAGTATTGGATTGGTGTAATAGAACATACTCAAGAAGGCACATTGAAAGTTTGCCGCCATATTTTTGGGAAAGAACCGAAAGATGAGGAAATTGTATACTTTGTAAATCATAAGATGATGGATTTATTAGATCGTGTTACAACAAATGTAGAAGTAAATCGTAAGAAAAAACATATAAATCCTAAACGTATGGCTCGTATTGTTTCAAAAGAAACGAAACAAAGAGGGATTTCTACAAAAGCGCAAGAAGCATTAAAAATAGAACAGGAGAATCGCAAACGAATTCGAAAAGAAATTTCTCGGGAACAGAAAGAAGAACGAATGGAACAGAAAAGACAAATAAAAATAGAAAAACACAAACAAAAACATCACGGCAGATAAAGGCACCGGATTCTCAGGTGTCTTTTTGCTGCATATCTTTATTGCATAAATTGGGATTGACAAGCCACCTTCCAAAATTCAAATATATTGCTACAAACACGGCTCAAAAGCAAAGAGGATCGAGAGTTCATATTGAATTAAAAGTGATTGTTCAAAAGCCGAGAATCAAAGTTACGAATGATAATTATATTTATCTTCAAGTTATTGACGCTATAGAAAATAAAGATAAAGTTCTCATAGATGCTCATAATCCATATGAGCTTATTAATGATTATATTGAAAAACATAACCTTGATTTTGGGAAATTAATTGGAATGGCTACAAAAAATTATAGCATGGAGGTATTACATCGGATTGGTAAATT
>JAGKQJ010000158.1 GCA_017898095.1 Bacillaceae bacterium Marseille-Q3522
ATCAGTAATAGTGTAGAATTCTATATGTCTTTCATATACTTTCAAAATTATAATCCCATCCATCAAAATAATTTATCTTTCCTATTGGGGACTGATTTTCTCTCACTTTTGGGACAGCCTCGTACTCAACAAAAAAGAAGTGCTAAGGGAGCACTTCTTTTTTGTGTGCAAGATTATCTCATATTCATTTCGCTTGGTTTTGGACCTTTACGACGGTTGCGGTCAAGACTATTTATTTTTTCCATTTCATCAGCGGTTAATTCGAATCCGAACACATCAAAGTTCTCTTCAATCCGTGAAGGCGTCACTGATTTTGGAATAACGATCGTGTTGTTTTGCAGGTGCCAGCGCAGCACAACTTGGGCTGCCGTTTTACCGTGAGCTTCGGCAATTGCTTGAACCACTTCGTCTTTCAGCACATCGCCGCCCTGGTCCAGCGGACTCCATGCTTCCACAAAAATATTATGTTTACTGCAGAAATCTTTTAATTCATTTTGGGCAAGGTACGGATGACATTCCACCTGGTTTAGAACCGGCTTCACTTCACATTCGGCAAAAATGCGTTCCAAATGCTCAATGTCAAAATTGCAAACGCCGATTGCTTTGACGCGGCCATCTTTATAAAGCTTTTCTAACGCTTTGTATGTATCTACATACAAATCAAATTGAGGTGTCGGCCAGTGAATCAAATATAAGTCGACATAATCAAGACCAAGCCTTTCCAAGCTTTCATCATATGCTTGTAATGTGTTTTCATAGCCTTGATCGCTGTTCCATACTTTTGTCGTGATGAACAAATCTTCGCGCGGTACAGAAGAATGTCGGATCGCTTTTCCGACACCTCTTTCATTTTTGTAAATCATTGCCGTATCGATGGAGGTATATCCAACTTCAAGCGCTTTTGCAGCTGCTGCAGTCGCTTGTTCATCTTCTACTTGCCAAACGCCAAATCCGAGCTGAGGCATTTTCAAACCATTGTTTAACGTAACGAAATCCATTAAAAACACTCCTTTTGTTTGTTCATCCTATTAGATCATTCTTTTTCAATTTATTGAAAACCAAGTATCCGGTTGAAAAAGAAGTACTCCAGATTTTTTTGATAGTCCTGCGGGCATGTTCTTTCACAGCTCTTTTCCCGATATTTTTTCATACAGAAAATGTACGGTGCAAAAGTTATTGCTGTACAGTAAATTTTTTCACGTTTGCTGGAGAAAGCAAGTATTCTTCTGCTTGGGAAGTGAATGAAAGAAAATGTGGTGTCTTCTCATGTTCTTCCAGTGCCAGTGCTGATTCCCATTCTTCTACCATAATAAACTTATTTTTTATTTCAACAACTTGAACGAAGCGGTAACTTATATTACCTGCCTCTTTTTGCGAACCCTGAACCAGCGGTTGGATAAATGTTAAAAATCCTTCCGTTTTCTCAGGTTTCACTTCCATATATGCATGAATAACAATCATCTTACATCCCTCCAGATCAAATTAGATCCCTTTTTATTCTACCCACTGAATCACTTCTACTTTCGCTTGCCTTGTTTTTTCACGGGGTTCCTTCACACGATAGCCAAAGGCAACCATACAAGATAAAGCGAATTGATTTAAATCAAGTAAACCTTCTTCTGCTAAAATCTGCTCTACTTTTTCCTTGTCAAAGCCTTCAATCGGACAGGAATCGATACCGATTTGTGCTGCCGCGGTCATCATGTTTCCTAATGCAATATACGTTTGTCTGCATCCCCATTCAAACAGCGCACGATCATTCCCTAGTAAAGCAAAATCAGTTTCTAAAAAATTATGATAGACGCTGCCTTTTCCTTTTACCACTTCTTGCGGTAGCTTTTGCACATCTTCCATCATATGCACGATATGCTTTGAATCGGCAAGTAATTCTTTTGGCGCTCTGGATAGGATAATAACAAAATGACTGGCCGTTGGTAATTGCTTTTGCGCACCCCAAGTTACAGGCAACAACTTTTTCCTTAGTTCTTTATTTTGAATAACAAGAAATTTCCACGGTTCAAAGCCAAACGAACTTGGTGATAAACGGCCTGTCTCTAAAATAAAGTTAAAATCTTCCTCACTGATTTTTTTTGCCGGATCAAATTCTTTTGTTGCATGTCTATAACGATAAGCCGCTAGTATTTCTTCTTTTAGAATTGTCATGAAAAACACACCCTTTTTACATTTTTTGAATAGCATTTCTATTTAACAATAGTATATGTCATAAGCAAATGTAATGTAAGTACGCACTTTTTTGTAATGTAGTATCATTTTTTATACTAACAATCGTTTGTATTTTTCCTTTATAAAATGTATCATTCCTTTAGAAAGATTCTTTTATTACTAATCCAAGTGCTTTTGAAAAGGAGACCGCCTGCTCCGGGGAAATAATACAACCTTCCAGACATTCGACCGTTACACTAATTGTTTCGAAGCGGCTGTTACTTAAGTCAATTCCTTTTAATTTGGTGAGAAAGAATTGTGCCTTATCAATATTGGAATGTCCGAATTCGACTTTATTCAGTTTTGCATTGCTAAAATCAGCACTGCATAAGGAACAGTTTTCAAATTTTACTTGTTTACAGTCGGAGGAATAAAAAGATGCGTAGTTACCGTTACAATCATGAAAAAGGATATTACGCAGATAAGCTTCGTTCAAATTAATTCCGAGCAATTTGCAATTGTTCATCTCCACTCTGTGCATAATTGCATTACTTAGATCTATATTGGACAAATCACAATTCTCAAATAAGATATCCGTCAACTCAATATATTTAAAAGATACTCGATTAAAAGTGACATTTTTAAAAATCACCTTGTCAAAAACAACTTTTTCAGCCTCTTGATTGCTTATTGTACATTCCTGAATCATTCCCATTTGAAAAAAATCTTCCGGCTGAATAGTCTCGTCTAACACAAGAGGATTCGCTAAATTTTTGGGAATTTTCGGAGACAAAACTGTGATGCTCTTCGTCATGCTAATCGCCTACTTATATTTTGGTCTGCTAAGTCTTCTTAACAGCATCTCTTAAAATTTATCGGTGTCTAATCATTTCCGCTGTTTTCATTGTATAGCAGTTAAATGCTCAGTGTAAATTAGTTAGCAGTAACGATCGTCGCGGTTGCTATGAACTTCCCTTGAAAAAATGTTTGAATTCTCTTTCGACTGTCGCTGAGTAAGTAACATTTTTAAAAAAACTATCTGTAATACTTTTCAGCATTATATATTGGCCATTCCCAAAAATAAGAGCCTTGAGAAATAATAAATCTGTCTAACCAAAGCTCAAAATTTAAATTTAGCTTTTCCCATTTGTGAACCGGTAAAGATGAGTCGTTCCAGATAAGATATTCTAAATCTTTATATCCAGTTTTTTGGAATCAACAAATAAATATTCACCTTCGTAGCAACCGATTGGATAACAATAATCAGACATATGTGGTAAATGAATAGACTTCATTTCATCTAAACTATACAGATGCAAGCCTCCGCCATATTCACTCTCAAAGATAAGTGCCCCGTTATGTATCAATAGAAAACGTTGGAGGTCTTCCGGTATATTCCAACCCGTTTCCTTTTCGAAATCGATTACATTCTCAATAAGTGCCGGTTCGTTAAATTTACATGTAACTTTTAAAACTGCCCCTTTATGCCTTTGGATGATTAGACTGTTGTCTTTTTCTAATTTTTGCTTTAATCCTTGTATCGTTAACTTAATAAATGATTTACTTCCCAAAAGGTATCCCTCCGTCAATCTTCATAAACATCCCACCTCGTTATGACAATTTATATCATAATCTCCCATCATTTTTCCTTTACTCTAATTCAATTTCATTTCTGCGGCCTTTATACCATGTGAAAAATGATGCGGTGAGTTCCGCAGGTACGTCTTTAAGTTCCGTATATTTTATAGCAGAGAACTCCTCTGTTATTGCCAGCTGCTCTTCAAAAAGCAGAATTTTTGTGACTTGCTTTTCGATTCTTTCCGCTTCTTTTGCGAAATAACGGGAAATTTGACCGTTGCTTCCTCCCCCGTCATCCCGGTTTCAAAACGGATGGAAATAACTTGAAAAAACCGGTAAAAAAAGAAGTATGACGGTTGACATTTTGAACTTTTGAAAAAGAATTGGAGAATTCGAGGAAGATAGATGGAGGGATAACTGCCCCTAAAAGCCCGATTGGTTTAGATAAGGTTTTTCTTTGGGCTTTAGCCCTTAGAAGTTCAATCAGGCTATGCATTACTAACCATCAGTGGGGGAGGAACGCCGACTAAAGGCGCAACGTCCTGTGGCAACGTCGGCACTAGTACTTCCTGTACGTCGAAAAACCGAACCGCCACTGATGGAAGTTTCATTTTATTACACCGTCTTTTCATACGGTAAGGTGCTTTCCATTTCCGGCTGTTCCAGGAAAATCTCTTCCAACGAAGGTTCCTCCACTTCTACCCGGTAAATATCGGTTTTACACTCATCAAATGCCCTTACGATTGCGGCAATTTTTTTCTCATTTTCTACTTGAATGGAAGTATATTGCTCCGTATTTGTCAGATTGGTGCCATTTGCTTGCAGCCATTGCATTAATTTCAGTTGCGAAGCGCGCGGAATCTGTGAATGCTTCAATTTCACGGTAATCGCAGACTGATAATAAGAGCGAAGTTCCTCCATTGTCCCACTTTTTGTAATCTTTCCTTCTTGCATAATCGCAATGTTTGTGCAGATTTTCTCCACTTCATTCAGATTATGGGATGTCATAAAGATCGTTTTCCCGCTTTCTTGCAAACTTGCAATCAGATGCTGGATATGGATCGCCGACTCCGCATCGAGCCCGGAAGTTGGCTCATCAAGAAAAATAAGCTCCGGTTCATGAATGATCGCCTGCGCAATGCCAAGCTTCTTCTTCATGCCAAAAGAAAATTTCCCGGCTTTTTTGCGGGCATGTGTCTCAAGGCCGACAAGCTTAAGAACCTCTATTGCTCTTTCTTTGGAAACTTTTTTTCCGGAAATCGCGGCAAAATACTTTAAATGTTCAATTGCAGATAAAGAACTGTAAAAATTCGAATAATCAGGCATCACTCCGATTTTCTTTTTCACCTCGTCATCCGAACCACTTACGCCAAGCAGGGAAAAGGTTCCCGCACTCGGGCGGATAATCCCGGTTAACATATTGATAAAGGTTGACTTTCCGGCGCCGTTACGGCCGAGAAAGCCAAATAATTCTCCTTTCTTTACCCGCAGATCAATCCCTTTTATTACCTTCACTTTCCCGTAGCTTTTTTCGAGATGGTTCGTTTCGATCGCGTACATTAACATTCCCTCCTTTTGAATAATAGAATTGCCAATAAAACCATCAGAGCTGCAAGCAAAAAAATAACAAGAAATGTATAGTCATCACGGACTAAATAATAGTAAGGTGTCAAATATTTTAGCGGTTTTGCCCAAAAGTTTGTTGAATAAGCTGCCCATAACCCCAGTATTGGAAATAACAAACCTGTAATAATACCGATAAACATTGAAAGGCCTGGTTTGTAAACGAGTACCGAAAACAACATTGTCAGGGCAATAAAATAAGTTATTAAACTTATTGATTGCATAAAGATAAAAAAATCTAATTTTTTGGAAAATAAACTCATGATCAGAAAGGACAATGCTAAGCAGATAAACCAAAAAAACCAGATCCCAGAAAATTTTCCGAGAAGGACCAACGTCCGCGACGTTCTTGTTACTAAAAAGCGCATTGTCCGCTCATGTGTTTCCCGATTGATCACATCATGGGAGAGGCTCATCACAAAAACCAGACCAAAGAAAAAGATTAAAAATAACAATCCTGCTGAATAGGCACTTTCCGCTTCCCTCGCCGTCAGTTCTATTTCAGCGAGAAGGTGTTTGGCAAAGCTGGCAGAAAAATAGGACGTCGACAATAAAATAGCAATAATGATAATCGACTTAACACTTTTAAATTGACTTAAAAACTCTTTTTTACTGATTGCAACCATTCCAGCACCTCCATATGTGTAACGCATTTATTGTTATTTTACAGAACGAGGATTAATCCACATGAAACAACACCTTAATTTTAGCTTAATTATCATATTAAAAAAATGTCACATGGTATGATAGAGGTATTAGAAATCCCTAAAAAATTGGGGAACTGTATCCTGAAAAAGAAAGGGGAATTTTTGTTGATGGAAGAAACACAACTATTACTTGTTGACGATGAAGTGGCCATTTTACATATGCTGAAGACAATATTAAAAAAAGAGCACTTTCAACACATTGATACAGCAACAACCGCTGAACAGGCACTATCATTATGCCGGAAAAAATGCTATGATTTTGTCTTTTTAGACGTGATGCTGCCGGATCGTAGCGGCTTTGAAATATGCCCGTTGATTCGGGAAACAACCAATGCGCCGATATTCTTTCTTACAGCCCGCTCCACTGATTTGGATAAGCTTTCTGGTTTTGCCCTCGGAGCAGATGATTATATTACAAAACCGTTTAATCCGCTTGAAGTAATCGCAAGGGTAAGAGCACAGCTGCGCCGTCAGGCAAGACAAGTAGCTGAAAACCATCATTCCGCGCAAATTTTTCATTACGGAGATATTTCCGTCAATACGATGTCAGGTGAAGTAAAAGTAAAAGGCGAACAAGTTGTTTTACCTGCCCAGGTTTACCAGCTGCTGCTGTTTTTCTGTCGCCATCCAAATCAACTTTTCAGTAAAAGCCAGCTTTATGAACAAGTATGGGAAGAACCATTTTTAGGCGAAGACAACACTGTCATGGTCCATATTCGTAAGCTGCGGGAAAAAATTGAAGAGGATCCGGGCAATCCTGCCTGCCTTGTAACGGTTAGGGGACTGGGCTATAAATTTATTGCAGGTGGAAAGTAAATGAACATTACCAAACGCTTTATCGTTCAGATTTTCATTCAGATTTTTTTCACATTTTTTCTTTCCGTGCTGATCTTTGTTATTTTTTTCGCTATTATTGGGTTTTCGTTAGCAGAAGTAGAGATAAATAATGATTTAGCAAATGCTGAAAGCAATTATTTTTCAGATAAGATTTCAATAAAAAACGCAACGGTTACCTTTGATAAAAAGCTTCAAGATCTTGTAAAAAAGCAAAATGGATCGCTTGTGCTTGTCAATGAGAATGGAAAAATTATTGGCAATTTTCATGCTTCTGACAGCCTTCCCGGGCAGCTCAGCAACGCACAATTGGCAACCTTTTTAGATCATAATGCCTCATCCCTGGTCAACTACACATATTGGGAACTAGAAGACAGTAATAATCGTCCAATATTGCTTCTTTATGGAAAGAACAACATCAAGGAGCAGTTGATGCAAAAAATAAAGGAAGAGGTTCGATGGACAAACAGGGAATTGCCATTATCTCCGGAAACATTAGCAAAGTTGAGGAAGCACGATGCATGGGTGCAACTAATCAATGGGGACGGAGAAGAAATCGCTGCTGCCGGGACAGAAAAACAGCCATCCCGCTATACGATTGATAAACTTCAAACGCTTTTTAGTGAAGAAAATGACTCAACTACCGCATACTTTGACAATGAAACAAATCAGACACTGCTCGTTGGTACAAATTCGCCGTCTGTAAGTCAAATAATAGATAAAATCGTTGCAAATCGACTCATTTTTCTCTATGGCGCGTTATTTCTATTATTCCTGTTCAGTATCTTCTGGTATGCACGAAAATTTGCACTTCCGCTAATAGTGATTATGAAATGGATCGAAAGTCTTGGAAAAGGCAACTATGAACTGCCTCTTGATCAGCAAAATCGACTGGTCATGTGGAAAGCAAATGGAAAAGTAAAACGAAATTTCCGCCTGTATAAAGACATTATCAACACACTTTCCCATTTGACAGAAACGTTAAGAAAAAATGATGCAGCACAATGGCAAATGAATCAAACACGGGAAGAATGGATCAGCGGACTGTCACATGATTTAAAAACTCCTTTATCATCGATATTAGGCTACGCCCATATGCTGAATTCCGAAACATATACTTGGTCTAAAGCGGAAACGAGAGAATTTGGTAATGTCATTGTGGAAAAATCAAATTATATGATGCAATTAATCGAAGACTTAACACTCACTTATCGTTTAAAGAGTAAAAATTTTCCTTTCGCAACAGAAAAAATTGATGTGAATGAGTTTGTGCGCAGAAGCGTGATCCATTTTATTAATGACGAAACCAATAATGATAAACAATTTTTATTTCAACCATGTAAAGAAACAATTTATGCCTTATTAGACCCAAAATGGTTTCAACGGATTATCGATAACGTCATCGCGAACGCAATGAACCATAATCCGCCAGGTACAACAATTGACATTTCGATTCATACTATCGAACAGTTTCTTTTTGTCATTACCATTAAGGATAACGGCAGAGGCATGGATAAGGAAACACAGCATAAATTGTTTCAAAGATACTACCGCGGCACCAATACGAAGAGTGGCAGCGACGGATCAGGGCTGGGCATGGCTATCACTAAACAACTTGTTCATTTGCAAAAAGGAACCATCAATGTAGAAAGCAAAGAAAATGAAGGAACGACTGTACGAATTCTTTTTCCAATGGAAACAGGTGAAAACTTAAACTTAACGGCTGCAAATATAGTGCGCTAAAAAGATTGGTAATTTCTCTTTTGACTCTAATATTTGCAATTCTTCAAAGGAAAATAGACTTTCTTTTTAGAATATACAAAGTGACTTCGTCCTTATGGATTTTTGTTGTTTCGGCACTTCAAAATTCTACAAATAAAGAATGAAGTCCTTTTTTATTCCTTTAAAAACCTTGTGGCTCTTGGACTGAAAAATCTGTAAAATACTCAATTATGTGCTGCTGCAGTTACAAAAACTTTATAAATATACAAGGGTTGACCGTGAAAACGAGAACGATGAATCCGTACATTCTCGCCGGAATATTATACCATTTTTTTCCATTTACATTCGGCGGTGGAAATATTATTACTGGGAAATTACAATTGTCCACTTGTATCACCTTTTTATTAGTAGCACTTGTTGATGAATACCCCCTTTTTATCAACCTAACCTAATGATTTAATTGAAGAAGAGGCTTCCTGCTTCATAGACTACAGCATAAATTTTATACTCAATTAATTTAAT